>NZ_PYME01000019.1:0-133930 GCF_003025515.1 Photobacterium gaetbulicola
CGCCTCCGCTTCCTTGAGAATGGCAATGATCTGCTGTTCGTTGAATCGCTTCTTCATATTCACCTTCCTTCTTATAAGATGAACATTACTAAGTTATGGCTGGATTAGAAAGCGGGGAGCAGGTCAGGCTTTCTATTACAAAGTAGGGTGCCAATAGCTCGAGAATGGTCTCGCGAAAAGGTTCATGGGCCTTACTGCCAAGTAACTCGGCAATCTCCTGACCTGTCGGTGATAAGCGGTAATAGATAAAGCTCAAACCTTTTTGATGAGGGGTGAGTTTATAAGTCTGACTCTGGTAACTAAAAGGAAGTGATATACCTGAAGTTAGTTCTCCAGACTCTAACTCACTTTTTAAAATGAGCCCTAAGTCGAGTAAGATCAGGAGATCAGAGTAAGGCAGAGAGAAATTGCCCAACGAAACTTTATGGAGAGTGGGAGTGAAAACAAATGGTAAAAACTTATGCTTAGCCTTTAAGGACGTCAGAATTTTTTTGCTTTTATCATTGCCAAATTGGCAAGAGAGCATACAAGCTTTATGAAAGACCTGAGCTTCTTTGTGGGTCATGCTACGAAGCGTATCAAGTGTCTTTAATGATACCGAACCAGGGACGAGAAACTCTTGTTTGAGAATACGACTCCATAGCTGTTGCATAGAGTTATTACGGATGGTTCTGGCGATGGTGGTGAAATAGTTGAGCCAGTCAGGGTCAATCTGTTTGGCTTTTTCTGCTGGGGTACTGTCAGTGGCTAGTTTGAAAATCTTTTCAAGGTTTTCTTGTTGGGTGTATTGCTCTTTCTTATTTCGAGCATCGTACCTTTCAGCAAGAATTTGTGAACCTTCTTTATTGATGAGATAACCGACTCCCAGCTCTTCTGCAACCGAAATGATGATGCTTTTGGAAGCGTTATTTTTTAGTTTTTCTTTTGGCTGGGCTTCTAGGGGCGCGGGTAATTTACTTTCGGTCTGGCCTTCCATTGGTATAACCCTTATTAAGTCTATTGGCCAGTCTCAATGGGAGACTGGCCTCGTTATGGTTACATATCGTCGTAGTCTTCGAGTGCAGTACCTTCTAATAAATACCCGACTTCAGCCAACTCATGGCTAACAGGTTGGGTTTTCAAAGTACCAACAACATAAACCACATCCCATAATTGCTGAATCGGAGCCCCTTCAGGGAACTTTACATAAACAATTTGGTTTGGTGGTGGTGGTGGGACATGGATACATGCGCCAAAGTAAGGAACTAAGAGAAACTCGGTGACTTTTTTGTCATCACCTTCTAATGGGATCACAAAGCCCGGTATTTTGACTTCACTTCCATTGAGCTCCTCCCTAACGCTACCAATCATCGATTGCTTGGCTGGATCTCCGTCATGATTGAGCATTGGCATTTGGTTTGCGTTGAATTGGGTGCGCTCTTTTTCTGGTACGAGATCAATCCAGTCCAAAGTTAACGCTTCATTCGCAGCGCTGAGCAGTGGAAACCAGCAGCAAAGTGCAAGTAGCCATTTTTTCATGTGTTTATACCTTTATTGTCATGCCATCTGATAGCGAATGTTGATAGGCGTGGATAGCAGGAATGATACCGACTAGCATACCAGCTAACTGCACGAGTACTAACAACAACAGCTCATAGTTAGTTGGCGCTGTGATCGGGATAAGCAAACCAAACTGTGACTGAATAATCGGCTGAGTGATCAGCAATATCAAGTACAACAAGGAGGTACCGACGGCGACACCTAGTGCCGTCAGGAGTGTCGCTTCACTCGTTAACAGAAAGAAAATATGGCCGGGCCTTGCTCCCATAGCTCGGAGGATTGCCATCTCTCGGCGCCTTTCATTGAGGCTGGTCAACAAGCTGGTCAGCATACCTAATAGCCCTGCGACGACGACAAACCCTGAAACCACCAACAATGCTTGTTCGGCGACAGACATCATGCCCCACAATTCATGGAGGGCGATACCCGGCATAATGGCACTCAGCGGCTCTTTGCTATAGGTGTTGATATAGCGTTGTAGGGCAAAGGTTTGTATTTTGGAGTTAAGGCCAAGCAAAATTGCAGTGATTTGCTTGGGTTCAAATTGCTGGGCTGCAAGGACGTCGGCACCTGGAGTTTGTCCAAGGCGTGCCCCGCTTTCCCAACCGACATGAATTGCTTCTATGGCGGGTAGCGAGACATGTACGCTGCGATCTACCGGAGTCCCTGTCGGCTCAAGGATCCCTATAATCTTAAAAGGCAGGTTGTCATGGCGGTTAAAAGACTGATCGCTAATACCATGGGCAATAATGATCTCATCACCGATTTTATAATCGAGCTTTCTTGCCACATCCGCACCGATCACCGTTTCGAACAGGCTATCGAAGACTTCGCCCTGGGCTAGTTGTAGAGGTTGTTTCTGGCCGTATCGATAATGCTTGAAGTAATCTCCGTTGGTACCGATGACCCGAAAGCCGCGGTGCGAGTCTCCCAGAGAGATTGGAATGGCCCATTTGACGGAGCGATGCTGGCTGAGCTCTTGGAAGCTTTGCCAGTCGATATTGTTGGTCGCATTACCGATCCTGAATACCGAATAGAGTAGTAAGTTAACCTGACCGGAGCGTGAGCCAACAATAAGGTCGGTTTCCGAAATCGTATTCGCGAAGCTAGATTTAGCTTGGGTTCTGACTTTTTCCACACCAAGTAGGAGGGTTACTGAGATGGCTACGGTTAATAACGTCAGTATGGCGGTGGCTTTTCGGTTTGCCAAGCTTTGCCAGGCCAGGCGGATGATCGCTCCCATTATTGTCCCCTTACTGCTTGGTTAATGGCGTTTAGATTGATACTGCGATCAAATAGTGGTTCAAGTGTTTCATCATGACTGACAAAAAGTAATGTGGTGTCAGACCTATCGCATTCCGTCATCAGCAATTTGATGAATGCCTCGCGATTATCATGATCCAACGCTGAGGTTGGTTCATCAGCAATTAATAATTTTGGTTTACCAATCAGCGCTCTTGCAGCGGCAACCCGTTGCTGCTGTCCGATACTGAGCTCACTGATTGGGCGAGACAAGCATTCACTCGGGAGATGAAGCTGAGAAAGTAGCTCTTTGGCCTGCTCATACATGCCTCCGTTAATTTGCGTCTTTCTTAACTCTGAAAACCGGCAAGGGAGCAGGACATTATCAATGACTGACAGATAAGGGAGTAGGTTGAACATCTGGAAGATGTAACCGATATGGTCGGCCCGAAAACGGTCTCTTGCCGTTGGCTTGAGGCTACTAAAGGGTTGTCCAAGGAGCTCAACGGTACCCGATGTCGGTTCGTTTATGCCAGCAAGCAGGCTTAGCAGACTTGATTTCCCACTGCCGCTAGGGCCTTTGATGAAAACTTTTTCACCTTTGTTAACCACCAGTGTAGGGATATCCAGTAATGGCTGGGTTTGGCGAGGCCATTGGAATGTGAGTTCGCGGATCTCAATGATGTTCATGATCTGTCCTGAAATGGGGAATTACTTCCCCATTTTGGTTACTTGGGATTAGAAACGGAAAGTGGTGGTGTTTGAGGTCAGCGACCCACCTTTTTGTCCTTTCTCCGTAATGGCGTTAACGGTGATGCGCTCTGTGGTTGGGAAATGTGTGAACCACTGAGTTTTAACGTCGGTTAATTGCTCAATCTTGTCACATTTATAGGTATATTGCGCAGTAAATTCGCCGTGGCCACTATGGTCATGGTCATGGTCATGGTCATGATCGTGGCCGTGGTCATGTTTGTCATGATTGTCATGATTGTCATGATTGTCATGATTGTCATGATCAACACCTTCCTGAGTGGATAGTGTTTCAGTGACCTGGCTATCAACCAATTGGCATCGTGCGTTAGGCGTCAACATCCAAGTGGAGTCTGGTGATTGCAGTTTTTTAATCGCATTTTCAATTGCCGCCCTTTGTTCGTCAGTATGAGGAGCGTGTTCAAAGCCGACAACGTCTGCACCCGGAGCGTGAATTTCCATGAGTAAGTCTTGGCTGTCTTGGGCGATATTTACTTCCACGATGCCATGGATGTGAGCATCATGTTGGCGGAAGTGATCGTTTGCAGCAGCAGAGCCAGAAGCGGTCAGGCTTAGAATGACAAATAAAGTAGCTATTGGTGAAAGAGATTGATTAAAACGCATGGTTACCCCAAAAATTAGTGAATGATTAAAAAGTATCTCTATAAATCAATGTTATGGATTGGAGGTGAGCGTGCGATTGGGGAAAGGTATTGCTGGAAGCCTCTTCCTATAGCAGGAAGAGTAAATATTGATAAGGGACTGATCGGCGTTGCTAGCGGAGTGGTTTGGCTATGTAGGCTGTCATGAACAATATGGCAGATAGAACAGTCAACGGCGTGGTGATGGTCAGTGACTGCATCAAGTTGGTGCAATACAGTCATCGGCCCAATGACAATGATCAGGCTGATAATAATAAGGCTTAGTTTGGGTATCCAACGCTGTGCAAGATTCACTTTGAAAAAATAAAAGCCATATCCATGTGGTGTAATAATATAACATTACTACTGTTACTAGAATATGGCCTTCATTATCATTTTTTTTATTTAAGGTTTGTTAAGCCGGCTTAAAGGTTACTTTTCACGAGCTCAAGCGCTTGATTAATCTCTTGTTCTGTTAGTTTGCCTTCTTTAACAAAAAGTACTTGGCTATCTTTGTCAAGAACAATGATGGCCGAGTTTTCAGCGGCCAGCTGCCACGACTCATGGACACTGCCATTGGCATCCAGCACCATGGAAGACCAAGAAAACTCTCGCTTGCTGTCTTCGGCTGATGACTTGACGAAGCTCCCAGTACCCCAGATCGCATCATCTTGGTTGATGATGGTTGTCGTTTGGTACTGTTCATCCGGGAAGTCAGCGGCAGTAATCGCACTCATCAGATCTGCATTCATTGCTTTTGCAGAGCTGCGGCCAGCGATGGCTTGGATCACCCGAACCTTGCCTGTAAGCTGATGGCTACTCCAATCTTGATAGACAATTTTGTCATCCTGTAGGGTTATTTCGCCCTTATCAGCCACTGTCACATTCGGTAGAGCTTCACCAACGGTAAGGTTATGGGCAAATACTGTCCCAGGTAACAGCATGGCGAGCAGGGTAAAAATAGGCTTCTTGTTCATCATTATTTCCACTATTGAATAGACGCGCCATTATCTTAGATTACTCATGGCTAGCTGGTTCAACCAGTTTATAAAGCCTTGAACATTATCACGAAAATATAAAACAAAGTGCATTGTTAAGTGGAATACACGGAGAAATGAACAATAAGTTGGCTGAGCGTCGCCTAATTGGCAGATAACTTGCTTGATTTATCATGTCTTAGAAAAAGGAAACATCCGGGCTTTTTCAGGGTCTATAGTGATAGTAATTTTGTGAGGGAACCATGCTAAGAATATTCAAACAATATCGACCAAACCAAGTCGCTCGGTATGTGAAAAGTTATTTCAGAGGGCGATTATTTATAATCGGAGTTGGGGCCTTTGAATTTGATTGTGGGCGTTTATTGCCCCCGAAGAAACAGGATACCAAGGCGCTGAATGTGCTGAGCGAAGTGAACCGAGAAATTCAGCTCCTTAGTGCAAAGGCAGTCTAGCCCAATTATTTTTGTGGAGGCATGCAGATACCGGTGCCTCCTAACCCGCAGTAGCCTCCGGGGTTTTTAGCCAAGTATTGCTGATGGTAATCTTCGGCGAAATAGAACGTGGCTGCAGGTTCGATCTCCGTGGTAATCAGGGCATCGGCAAGTGCTTGCTGGTAGCGGGTTTTGCTGGCTAACGCTTCCTGATGCTGTTTTTCCGAATAGGTATAGATCGCTGAGCGGTATTGTGTTCCTATATCATTACCCTGGCGCATTCCCTGAGTAGGATCGTGCTTTTCCCAAAATAGGGTGAGCAAGGTCTCTAGGCAAATTTGCTGCGGGTTGAAGATCACCCTAACTACCTCACTATGGCCGGTTCGACCGGTGCATACCTCTTGATAGGTCGGATTGGGAGTGAGTCCTCCGCTGTAACCTACCGCTGTACTGTATACGCCAGCTTGCTGCCAAAAAAGTCTTTCAGCTCCCCAAAAGCACCCCATTCCGATAGTGAGTACTTCCATGCCTGGGGGGATATCGTCATTGAGTTGTGTTCCGTTCACCGCATGGGGCAGGGAAGGGACAATGGGCGTTGCCCGGCCTATCAGGGCTTGGCTTTCGGTGGGTAAGATTGGCTTGACTGACGACATTGGTATTTCCTTATTTTGAAGTCACTGACATTCTTCAAAGTAGAGGAAACCGGGAAGACATTCAACTAAGGCTGAATTTCAAAGCAAAACATTGGCAGTTCAGGCTGTGCTTTGTCAAAATTAACCATGCACAGACATAACAAAATAATGCGCTAACTAATGAAGTAAATAAGAATGAAGATACCTTTTTTGCGGTTTGGCCTGGCAACACTTGCGCTCACCGTTGCTATACCGGTCTCAGCCGCGACCTCTCTGACGATTAAAGGTTTAAAAGGAAGCCTCAAGGACAATGTTGATGCTTATGTCTCAGCGATCCCGGAGGATGATTACAGTACCTCCCTCCGTTTTCGTGATCAACTTGAGGGAGAAATCCGCGATGCGCTCAAAGCATTGGGACGATATAACCCAACCATCACTTATAGCGAAGCGGAAGGCGGCAGGAAGCTTATTGTTCATGTCGAGGCTGGTCCGAAGACAATCATTGCTCGAAGCAACATCATATTGACGGGCATGGCGAGAAATGATCCTGACTTTCTTGCTTTGGTGCGTACTAGCGGACTGGGGTTGGGGGAGACGCTCAACCATGGAAAATACGAGTCGCTGAAGTCTTCGCTGACTAGTTTGGCGTTGAGAAAAGGCTATTTTGATGGCGAACTGAAAGTCACTCGCCTGGAGGTCGCCCCAAGTCGTAACGAGGCGTTTATTACCATCGAATATGCCTCTGGCCAGCGCTATAACTTTGGTGAAACTGTTTTTGAAGGCAGCCAGATTGAACTTGATCGCCTTGAGTCTTTAGTACCCTACGAGAAGGGTGAACCGTATCTTGCCTCGACCCTGGGGGAATTCAACCAACGTCTGTCCAACGTCGGATGGTTCTCATCGATATTCGTCGGTGGTGAAATAGCCAACATCAAAGATGATGAAATCCCTGTTAGCGTTGTGGTTAAACCACAAGTGAAGAACCAAATTGAAACGGGTATCGGTTATTCAACCGATGTTGGGCCTCGCCTGAAATTCAATTGGCGTAAACCGTGGCTTAACAGCAAGGGCCACAGTCTGAGTATTAAAACAGAGCTGTCTGAGATCCAGCCAAAGATCGAGGCAACCTACAAAATCCCGCTTGATGATGTGCTGAATGACTACTACCAAATTGTCGGGGGGATCCGCTATGTCGATAACCACGACACCATCAGTACTGAAACCAATTTGGCGCTTGAGCGCCACTGGCGCTTGGAATCGGGGTGGAAACGGATCGCTTCAGTGCGGTTGCTCTATGAGGACTATACCCAGGGCAAAATAGAGAGCGGAAACTTGCTCATGGTGATCCCGGGGATCAGCTATGACAAAACGCGGCTTCGCGGGGGGGCCATGCCTACCTGGGGAGACAAGCAGCTAATATCTGTTGAATACTCTGATCCTGCTTTAGGGTCGGATACCCGTTTGACGCGCTTGCGTGGTCGTTCGGCTTGGATTCGGAGTGCCGGGGAAAATCACCGGGGATTGTTCCGCCTGGATGGCGGGGCGGTAATTGCTGACAGCCTGAGTGACATCCCGCCGTCAATGCGCTTCTTTATTGGTGGTGACAATAGCCTGCGGGGCTACAGCTATCAGTCAATCTCACCACGTAATGAGCTGGACCTGAGGGAAGGCGGTAAGTATATGCTTACTTCATCATTAGAGTACCAGTACCGCGTCTACGGTAATTGGTGGGGCGCGGTGTTTTACGATTATGGCTCGGCCTGGAATGACAGCCCCGAATGGCTGGCTGGTGCCGGGGTAGGTGTTCGCTGGGCTTCGCCAGTAGGCCCTATCCGTGTTGATTTTGCTTGGGGACTGGACAAAGAAAAAGATAAGTTCCAGCTCCACTTTGTATTGGGGCCAGAAATATGATTTGGGTAAAGCGCTCAGCCATTGCCTTATTGGCACTATTGTTGGTGTTGGTCATTGCCGTTGCGGCATTACTGTATACTCCGGCAGGGATCAAAGTTGCAGTTTGGGGAGCACAGAGAGTATTGCCGTCACTGAGTATCGGTGCCAGCCAGGGGAGCTTGCTTAATGGCTTTTCCCTGCAGCAGGTCGGTTATAACGATGACAGCATCAATCTGTCCGTCGCGCAGCTGGCTCTGGACATCGAAGATAGTTGTTTGCTGACTCCGGCGGTGTGTATTTCTAACCTAGCGGTATCTGGTGTGCGTTTCTCGATGCCGGAATTACCGCCTGCGTCAGAAGAAAACCAGGAGGAAGCATCGTCGGAACCGGTGACAGAAATACACTTACCCATCCCTATCTTCCTTTCTCGCTTGATACTTGATGATATCGAGCTGGATGTGCTTGGTAATAAAGTGGCTTGGCAACACTTCGCTACGGCCGCAGAGATGCAGGGAGAGCGGTTGGTTATCAAGCCGACTGAGTGGCAGAAGATCGAGCTTGAGTTGGCTTCGGCAAGTGCTGAGCCGGTTGAGGCGGCTACCCCTGAGGGCGCAGATTCAGGGGGAATCGTGTTACCGGAGGTGATTATCCCGCTGGCGATTGATATTGAACGCTTTACGGTAGAAGACTTTACCCTCCAGGGTGAGCCGGCCCAAACCGTCAAGAAGCTCGAATTGGTGGCCTCGGCCAGTGGCAGCGAGATTGTGGTTGAAAGGCTGGAGGTATCCGCTCCCCAGGCCGCTCTCAATGCAGAGGCCAATATCGCCTTGACGGGGGATTATCCACTGGCACTCAAGGCTGGCGTTGCCATAAAAATGGCCCCGATAGAGAATCACGAACTGGTACTTAATGCTGAAGGTAGTGTTGCTAACTTAACCCTCGATGCGCAAGTGAAAGGGACGCTTGATGCTAGGCTGAAGGGGCGCCTGTCACCACTCGAACCAGCGTTGCCGTTCGAGCTCTCCCTCAACAGCCAGCACTTGCAATGGCCGATAGACAGTGAGCCCGATTTTGAGGCCAAAGAGACCCAGCTGACGGCAAAAGGCAGCCTTGAGGGCTATAGCTTCTCGCTGAACAGTCAGGTTGACGGTAAGCCAATGCCAGCTGTCGGTGCTGAGCTGGTTGGCAAGGGCAGCCTTGAGGATATCGAACTGAGTCGCCTTGCTGTTGATACCCTGGGAGGCAAGGTGTCGGGCAGTGCCAGTGCAAGCTGGAAAGAACTGGTGAGCTGGCAAGGGGAGCTGGATTTTAGCCATATTCAGCCTGGCTTGGAATGGCAGGATGTACCTGGTGATTTAAGTGGTAAGCTCAAGACGTCGGGTGGTTTAACGCCTCAGGGAGGCTGGTTTGTTGAATTGCCGGAATTGGTGGTTGATGGGGTTGTAATGGAGCAGCAGCTCGATCTTGCGGGGCAATTGTCAGCTAACGATACTGCGGGCAAGGGAGAGATACAGCTAGATACCCAAGGCCTGGCTCTCAAACATGGTCCCAATGGATTCTCCGCTAAAGGCCGGTTGAACAAAACATGGGATATGGTGGCGGAGATCAATGCGCCAGATCTGTCTCAGTCTGTCCCCGGTTTGCGTGGCAGCGTGCTGGGCAGTATTCAGCTAAAGGGGAAAATGACCGAGCCGGATATGGATGTCAATTTGGTCGGTGAAGCGTTGGGCTGGGAGTCGTTGGCCTCGCTTGAGACTCTGACACTGAAAGGCAATATTACCCCGATGCCAGTGTTGGATGCCGATCTTAGCTTGACAGCGGCTGGTGGTCGCTATGATGCGTTCACCTTAAAAGAACTTTCGCTGTTGTTTAAAGGTAGTGAAAAGCGACATCAGTTAACACTTGATATGAATGCTGAGCCGGTAAGTACCGCACTGCGCTTGCAAGGTGAGCTCGAGCGAGACAGAGGGTGGCGTGGTGTCCTGCAAAAAGGGGAAATTGATACCGAGTTGGGGATATGGAAGCTTGACCGTTCTACGGCCATTGGATACCGCTTTGATAAGCAATTGGCCAGTATCGCCGCGCATTGCTGGGCACAGGACAAAGACAAAGCGGCTCTGTGCCTGACCCAGAATATGAACGCCGGGGCGAGTGGTCGTGCCAATGTCGCCCTGAGCAACGTCGATTTCGAGATGCTTGAACCCTACTTGCCGGATAATGTTGAGCTTAATGGTAGCGCGGGAGTACAGGCCGAAGTGGCATGGGCACCGAAGTCAGCACCGTATGTTAAAGCCAGCGTGAATCTGCCTGCTGGTAGCGTGACTCAGCAGCAAGATCCTGACGTGGATCCGGTCACTGTCGGCTGGGACAAGGTGACAGTCAATGCGGAAGTGAAGCAAGACACGCTGAATGCCGATTGGCTTTTTGCGATCCGTGACAATGGTGACTTGAGTGGCCGTGTCAGGGTTGCTCCACTGACGGGAGAGCAGCAGCTAGACGCCAATCTAAAATTGGATCGCTTTATGCTCGGCTTCTTGAAGCCTTTATTGATGGATTACCATACCTTCGATGGCCAGGTTGATGCGGATATTTCGGTGACGGGACCAGTGATGCATCCTGCGGTGAATGGCTTGCTCAAGATCAGCAATGTTAAGGCGTCGGGGCGGACTGTGCCAGTCGATGTCGATAGGGCCGATATTACAGCAACGTTTAGTGGCTACCAGGCCCGACTCAGTGGCGAGGTAGTGACACCTGACGGTAAATTGAATATCACCGGTGACGGTGATTGGCAGGATCTGGCGAATTGGCGCGGGCAACTTGGCGTTAATGGCCGGGAGCTCGAAGTCACGGTACCGCCATTATTGGCGGTGAAGGTGACGCCGGATCTAACAATCAAGGCATCACCACAGCAAGCAGAGATCACTGGTAGCGTGGCTATTCCATGGGGGCGGATCACCGTCGATCAGCTGCCGGAGTCTGCGGTATCGGTATCGGATGACGAGATTTTGCTAGATGATGACTTGCAGCCGGTAGAGACGGATAAGCCGATCCCGTTTAATGTGAAAACCAATGTCTTGGTGAGAATTGGTAATGATGTCAAGTTGTCGGCTTTTGGGCTCAAGGCAGGCTTAGTCGGTGACTTGAATGTCCGTCAGGATGAAAAAGGTCCGCTGGTATACGGTGAAGTCAATCTGCGCAATGGTATCTACCGCTCTTTTGCCCAAGAATTGGTGATCCGTAAGGGGCAGATCTTGTTTAACGGGCCTGCTGACCAACCTTATTTATCGATTGAGGCGATTCGCAATCCCAATAATATCGAAGATGATGTTATTGCCGGGCTGCGGGTAACCGGGCCCGCTGATGAGCCGAGGGTCGATATCTTTTCTGATCCGGCTATGCCGCAACAGAATGCCCTGTCATATATTTTACGAGGAAGGGATCTGGACAGTGAGTCTGATAGCAATGATGCTATGGCTACGACGCTGTTGAGTATGGGCTTAGCCCAAAGCGGCCAGCTGGTGGGGGATGTTGGTGAAGCTTTCGGGGTGCAGGACTTGTCTTTGGATACGGCCGGCACGGGAGACGATACTCAGGTTACGATCAGTGGTTATATTGCCCCGGGCCTGCAGGTGAAATATGGGGTCGGGATATTCAATTCTATCCCCGAGTTCACCGTGCGTTATCGCTTGATGAAAGATCTCTATATCGAGGTGGTCTCTGGTCTGGATAGTGCGGCAGACTTACTTTATCAGTTCGAGTTCAATTAAAGCCGGAGGGGACGTGAGAGTTTTTGTTTACGGTACGCTTCGAGAGGGGGAGGCGAATGCCTACCTCCTCAAAGAGGCAGTGAAGTTGGGCGATGAGTGCTTGGCCTCTGGCTACTTACTGTATGATTTGGGGGCTTACCCGGCCGCCGTTGCGTTCCAAGGGGAGGCGCAGCTTCATGGTGAGGTATACCAGATCAATAATGAGATTTTGCACTCCCTTGATTGGCTCGAGGAGTATCCGGTGGAATATGACCGGGTCGAGATCATGACCTCTTACGGTGTAGCATGGGTATACCTGTATAACCGTTCTGTCGCTGGGTTACCGGTTATTGGCGGTGGGGATTGGTGCCAGCATACAAGTATGACCAAGGTGAGTTAGGCGGCTTAATGATCGGGCATCGTCTCGGCTAATGCCTGATAGTTTTCACCATTGAATATGTTGGAGTAGCCCAGTTTGCTCAGGGTGGCTTCGGCGATGCCTGAACGGCGACCCGAGCGGCAGTAGATAAAGAGAGATTGACTCTTATCCGGCGCAAAAGTGGTCAGCGATTCAATTTGTTCGTATGGGATATTGATAGCACCAGGAAGATGACCGTCGATGAACTCCTCATGAGTGCGGACATCAATTATCAGCGGTTTCCCTGAATGGTTACCCGTATATGACTGCCAGAATTCTTCAGGTGTAACGACATCGGCAACTGAGGTGTTGGCGACAGAGCCTAACAGTAAGACGGTGGCTAGTATCAGCCTTTGCATAGGTGTACCTCATGACTTTCCCGGGCCAATGCCCGGGAGGTGATCGAATTTGCGGTTATTTTTCTTGGGCACGCTTGAAGGATTCAAGGATCTCTTGCTTGGCGGCGGCAGCATCAGCCCAGCCCTCGACTTTTACCCACTTGCCGGGTTCAAGCTCTTTGTAGCGCTCGAAGAAGTGGGTGATTTGGGCTTTTAGCAGTTCAGGCAGATCATTCACATCCTGAACATGATCATATTCTTTGGTCAGTTTGCTGTGAGGTACAGCAACGACCTTAGCATCTTCACCGGATTCATCAGACATCTTCAGCACACCAACGGGACGGCAGCGGATCACCGAACCGGGTACCAAAGGATAAGGGGTCGGGACCAGTACATCAACCGGATCACCGTCGAGTGATAGAGTATGATTTACATAACCGTAGTTACAAGGATAAAACATCGGGGTAGACATGAACCGGTCTACGAAAACGGCGCCACTGTCTTTGTCGACTTCATACTTGATCGGATCGGCATTGGCAGGGATTTCAATGACAACATAGATATCTTCGGGTATGTCCTTTCCAGCTGGGACCTGATTCAGGCTCATCGTCTCTTCCTTATGCTAGGTTAATCAATTGTTGGTGATGTTAAATTATAATACCAACAACCTTATTTTATTGTCTAATGGCAATACCTTGTCGGGAGTGATTCACAGTTTTTGGGGCGAGTGTCAGGGGAAAAGGGAAGAACAGGCTGAGCTGGTCAGCCTGTTGGTTGGTTTAGTCTCGGTCAGGGAATTCAGCCAAGAATTCCTCGACTTTGTTGACCATGTTGGTTGAGCCAACAAAGAAAGGCACGCGCTGGTGGAGCTCGGTCGGCTTGATATCCATGATGCGCTGTTCACCATCAGAGGCCTTGCCGCCAGCCTGCTCGATCAGGAAGGCCATTGGGTTGCACTCGTACAGCAGGCGCAGTTTCCCGGTTGGGTGGGTTGCCGTGCTCGGGTACAAGTAGATACCGCCCTTCAATAGGTTACGGTGAAAGTCCGACACCAGTGAGCCGATGTAGCGTGAGGTATATGGACGGTCGTCTTCCGGTACATTTTCTTGGCAATACTTGATGTACTTTTTCACCCCCATCGGGAAGCGGAAGTAGTTCCCTTCGTTGATGGAGTAAATACGGCCATCCTCTGGTGTTTGCAAGTTCTCATGTGACAGGCAGAACAGGCCCAAGGAAGGATCGTAGGTAAAGCCATGAACACCGTTGCCTGTGGTGTATACCAACATGGTAGACGAACCATAGATGATATAACCTGCAGCGACTTGTTGGTTACCTGGTTGAAGGAAGTCTTCTTGTGTCGGGGGGGTACCCACCGGGGAAACCCTGCGATAAATCGAGAAGATAGTACCGACGGAAACGTTTACGTCAATGTTCGAAGAACCATCGAGTGGATCCATCAAGACGACGTATTTGGCATTACGGTTTAGCTCTTTGTTGAACGTAACGGCTTCGTCTTCTTCCTCACTGGCCACACCGCACACCTGGTCACGGGCTTCCAGAGCGGCTTTGAACTTATCGTTGGCATACACATCGAGCTTCTGTTGCTCTTCTCCCTGAACGTTCTCGTCGCCGAACGAACCTGTGATATCGGCCAAGCCGGCCTTGTTGATTTCACGGTTGACGATTTTCGCCGCAAGCTTGAGGGAGCTCAGCAGAGAGGATAGTTCACCGCTGGCGTGGGGGAAGTCGTTCTGTTTCTCGACAATGAACTCGCCAAGGGTTCTAATATCGGACATATACAATCCTTGCATCTTGTTGTCATTGGGGTAGTTAAGTCAGGTACAATGTCTCTAATGGACAATTTTTATACCCATATTGGCATGTCGCCGTTTTATAGTGTGTGCTCTGTTTTGTATAAAATATTGTATATAAAGATCTTTTTTATGGTAACGAAGTAACGCATTAGCGTGAAAATCGTGAAAATTACCGAGTGAGCCGATAGTTATGCACATCCATATTCTAGGAATCTGTGGCACTTTTATGGGCGGTGCAGCAATTCTTGCCCGCCAGCTAGGTCATAAAGTGACCGGTTGCGATGCCAATGTTTACCCGCCTATGAGTACTTTGCTTGAGTCTCAAGGTATTGAAATTATTCAAGGTTATGATCCGTCACAGCTAAGTCCGGCACCTGATCTTGTGGTGGTCGGCAACGCAATGAGCCGTGGCAATCCTTGTGTGGAGTATGTGCTGAACAACAATCTTCGCTATACCTCAGGCCCGCAGTGGCTGCAGGAGATTTTGCTGCATGACCGCTGGGTGTTGGCGGTGGCAGGTACCCACGGCAAGACCACGACGGCCAGTATGCTGGCCTGGATCCTGGAAGACTGCGGTTATCAGCCTGGCTTCCTGGTCGGTGGCGTGCTCGGAAACTTCGGTGTTTCCGCGCGGTTAGGCGAAAGTATGTTCTTCGTCGTCGAAGCGGACGAATACGATAGTGCTTTTTTCGATAAGCGTTCTAAGTTTGTTCACTATCGACCACGCACCTTGGTGATGAACAATCTGGAGTTCGATCACGCAGATATTTTCGATGACTTGAAGGCTATCCAGCGCCAGTTCCATCACCTGGTCAGAACCGTGCCGGGTAACGGCCGGATCTTGGCCCCGAAAGGTGTCGCGGCGATTGACGAAACCCTGGAGATGGGCTGCTGGAGCGAGCTGGAGTATATCGGGGATGATGGCCACTGGCAGGCGATCAAGCTCGATACAGCCGGCAGCCGCTTCGATGTCTTGCTTGACGGCGACAAGGTAGGGACGGTGGACTGGGATCTGATTGGCGATCACAATGTCAACAATGCCCTGATGGCCATTGCGGCGGCCCGCCATGTAGGCGTTACGGCCGACTTGGCGTGCGAGGCATTAGGAACCTTTATTAATACCAAGCGCCGGCTGGAACTCAAGGGTGAGCAAGCCGGGGTCAAAGTCTATGACGATTTTGCCCATCACCCGACAGCGGTGGAGCTGACGCTCGGTGGCTTGAGGGCGAAAGTCGGCCAGCAGCGTATTCTTGCCGTCCTCGAGCCTCGCTCGAACACTATGAAGCTTGGCGTTCATAAATTGGATTTGGCACCTGCACTGGCAGCGGCCGATGAGGTGTTCATCTACCAGCCCGACAATATTCCTTGGTCGGTGGATGAAATCGCCGAACATTGTCAGCAACCGGCGCAAACCGATGGGGATTTGGATGCCTTGGTGGGCAAGGTGGTGGCGAGTGCACGCCCGGGCGATAACATCCTGGTGATGAGTAACGGTGGCTTTGGTGGCATTCACGGTAAGCTGCTCGCAGCGCTGGAGGCTGCCGGTGAGTAGCCCAGAGAAACGCATTACCCTGGCGTGGACGGGAGCCTCTGGTGCTCCTTACGGGTTGCGCTTGTTGGAGTGCCTGCTAGCGGCGGATTATCACGTTTACCTGCTGATCTCATCGGCAGCCAGGGTGGTGCTGGCGACCGAGCATGGTCTGAAGCTTCCATCAGGCCCTGATGCGGCCAAGGCGGCGTTGGTCATGCAACTAGGGTGTTCGCCTGATAGGCTTGAAGTGTGCGGCAAGGAAGATTGGTTCTCGCCGGTGGCTTCAGGCTCTGCTGCGCCCAAGCAGATGGTGATTTGCCCGTGCTCGGCGGGAACGCTGGCCTCGGTGGCTCATGGTTTGTCAGATAATTTGCTAGAGCGCGCAGCGGATGTCGTACTTAAAGAGCGGGGTCAGCTGTTGATGGTGGTGCGGGAAACCCCCTTTTCGACCCTTCACTTAGAGAATATGCTGAAGTTATCGCAGATGGGGGCCACGATTATGCCGGCAGCACCAGGATTTTATCATCAGCCAGAGAGTATCGAGGATTTGGTGGACTTTATGGTCGCCCGCATTTTGGATCACCTTGGCGTTGAACAAGGCCTAGTGCCTCGCTGGGGCTACGACCAAAGAAAGTAACCTCTTGCGAAAAACAGCCCGCAAACAGCGGGCTTTTTGATAGCACTATTTTTATCTTAAGCCCGCTCTGACAGGTGTCCCTGCGGTTTGAGGACCAAGACATTGATTGGGGAGTTCTCCACCACTTTGGCGGCCACCGATCCCAGCATGACCCTGTCGATGCCAGAGCGTTTATGGCTGGGCATGATGATCAAATCAGCCCCGACCCGCTCGGCATGATCCAAGATAGTCGTCCAGGTTTTTCCTTCTGAGACATACTGGTGATGGACGATTTCCGGTGGGATATAGGCTTCAGCAAAGGCTTTTAGCTGTTGCTGAGTATCCTGCATCATCTTGCGCGCCGCATCTTTGGGGAAGTAGCTGGACACCATGGCCATATGGATGCCGGGTAGGACATTGAGCAGGTGGATGGTGGCGTTGGAATGCTTGGCATGCCATACCGCCAGCTCAACGGCTTTGTCTGCGAACCCTTTTTCATTGAGATCGACCGGAACTAAGATTTGCTTGTACATACTTCTCTCTTTGTTCACGCAGGGAATGGCTCCCTATAGTGTATACCAAATAGGCCTGACCCTTTCGTGATGAAAGGGTCAGATTGGGGTTTACTTGATATGACCCAGTTTTTTGGCTCGTCGGCGCTGGTTCCAGCCCAGGGCACCCAGCACCAGCAAGGTAGGAATGAATACCCACTCTTTCATTGGCCTGACGGCAGGGAGGCTGACCGTGGTGATTTCCCAGTCAAAGTCGATGCCTGCCTGCTCTGCCGGGCTGCCAAACTCCACCATATCAACGATCATCTTCTCGCCGTCCTGACGCAGCATCAGACCGGTAGAATCAATCCGTTCATCGGCTGAGACGGCGCGCTCGTCAAAGGGCAGCAAGACATGCTTGGAGACGAATTTTCCTTCCAGGTTCTCCCCGCTGACCTGGAGCTCAAGCGGCTGGCCGATGGCGAGTTTGTCCGCCGCATCGGTGATTAAGGTACCTGGCATCTCGTGCTTGGGCGGATAGACCATATCCCACCAGAAGCCTGGACGGAACAAGGAGAAGGTGATGAGCAGCAGGGCGGCGATCTCCCACCATTTGGTCTTGGTAAACCACCATCCCTGGGTCGCAGCGGAGAAGGTGAGCATCGCAATAATCGCAGAGCTGACGGTCAGCATCAGGTGCCACCAGGAATCGATATTCATCATCAGTAGCTGAGTATTGAAAATGAACATGAACGGTAGGATGGCCGTCCGGATGTCGTAGGTAAAACCTTGGATACCGGTCCGGATAGGATCACTTCTGGCGATGGCGGCCGCGGCAAAAGCCGCTAGGCCGACAGGGGGGGTATCGTCAGCAAGGATGCCGAAATAGAAAACGAACAAGTGAACAGCGATCAATGGAATGATCAGGCCGTGCTGGGCGCCCAAGGTCACAATAACCGGAGCCATCAGAGTCGATACCACGATGTAGTTGGCCGTTGTCGGCAGCCCCATACCGAGGATCAAGCTGATCAGAGCCGTGAACAGCAACATCAGAATGATGTTACCGCCCGAGATGAACTCGACGAACTCGGTCATCACCAAGCCTATCCCGGTGAGGGTGACCACGCCGACGACGATACCCGCCGCAGCCGTTGCCACACCGATGCCGATCATGTTGCGAGCCCCTGATACCAGGCTCTCCAGCAGGTCGACAACCCCTTCTTTGCCGGCTTCAGCCAGTGTCTTTTCTTTATTGAAGAGCGCCAGCAATGGACGTTGGGTCAGCAGGATGAAGATCATAAATACCGTTGCCCAGAAAGCAGACAGTCCCGGCGAGAAGCGCTCTACCGTCAGGCACCATACCAGCACCACAATCGGTAACAGGAAGTAAAGGCCTGACTTCATGGTCGGTCCGGGATCCGGTACTTCGGTAATGTCGGCGTTAGGATCCTCTAGCGCGTGATCTTGGTAATCTGCGGCGAGCTTAATCAAAGCGACGTAAGCAATCATGATCACTGCAGCGATCATCGGGGTGGCTGCTGCGCCGAAGACATCCTTGGTCCAGCCCACGCCGTAGTACACCGCGGCACTGACAACAATCAAGCCAAGGATCGTGCCGCAGAATGACAGCAGGCTCTGGGCAAGGGTCGGCTTATAACGACGCTCAAGACCGGACATCCCAGCTTTGCAGGCTTCTAGGTGCACGATATAAATCAGAGCGATGTAGGAAATCAGAGCTGGCAGCAAGGCGGCCTTGATGACTTCGACATATGAGATCCCGACGTATTCCACCATCAGGAAGGCTGCCGCCCCCATGATTGGCGGAGTCAGCTGACCATTGGTTGATGCGGCTACTTCGACGGCACCGGCCTTGGTACCAGGGAAGCCAACTTTTTTCATCAGCGGGATGGTAAAGGTACCGGTGGTGACTACGTTGGCAATGGATGAGCCTGATACTAAGCCAGATAGGCCCGAGGCGACGACGGCGGCCTTGGCGGGACCGCCACGCATGTGGCCTAGCAGCGAAAAGGCCACCTTGATGAAGTAGGCACCGGCACCGGCACGCTCAAGCATGGCGCCAAATAAAACAAACAGGAATACGAACGAGGTGGAGACGCCGACCGCGATTCCGAAAACCCCTTCCGTGGTCAGCCACAGATGTGACATGGCCTTGTTGAGGCTGGCACCTTTATGGGCAATAACATCCGGCATGTAAGGGCCGCCGAAAGTGTAGAGCAAGAAGACGGCAGCGACGACCATCAAGGGGGGCCCTAGTGCGCGGCGAGTCGCTTCAAGCAGTAGCACCATACCGGTAACAGCGACCACAATATCCATCTGGGTCGGGGCTCCAGAGCGGCCAGCCAGTTGGGTATAGAATAGGAACAGGTAGGCCGCGGCAAAGCTGCCTGCCAGCGCAAGGAGCCAATCGATCAGCGGGATCCTGTCTCGCGGTGAGTGTTTCAGTGCAGGGTAGGCGGTAAATGCCAGGAAGACGGCAAATGCCAAGTGAATCGAACGGGCTTCAGTGTCGTTTAGAACGCCAAAGTTAAAAATAAACGGTAACGGCGAAGCGTACCAAAGTTGGAACAGTGACCAACAAAGTGGAACAACCCACAGGATACGTCCAGCCAGTCCCTTCGGGCTTCTTGCCCCGGTATCCGCCTGAGCCACCATATCTTGCACATCTGTCGACGATTGTGTTGTCTTCGTCATGCATAATCCTTTTTCGATGGGCTAGGGTGTGATTAGCATTTATCGGAATGAATATATTGAAAACAGCAAGCACCAAGAGGCGGTGCTTGCAAGGTAGTGTTGCCTAGCGCAGTGTTACTTCAGGTAACCTGCTTCTTTGTAGTACTTCACAGCACCGGGATGTAGAGGAATAGACAGGCCATCTTTAACCATGTCTTCTGGCTTAAGGTTGGCAAATGCTGGGTGGAGACGTTTGAACGTGTCGAAGTTTTCGAAAACGGACTTCACGACAGCGTAGACCACATCATCAGAAACATCGGTAGAGGAAACCAGTGTCGCCGCAACACCAAAGCTGTTTACGTCGCTGTCAGTTCCCTTGTACATGCCGCCAGGTACGGTGCTCTTGGCATAGTACGGGTTGTCAGCCACGATCTGGTCGATCTTTGGTCCTGCGGCCGGGATCAACTTGGCATCACAAGAAGTTGTTGCTTCCTTGATGGAACCGTTTGGATGGCCGACCACATAAACAAAGGCATCAATCTTGTTGTCGCACAGCGCTTGCGAACGCTCTGAACCTTTGAGCTCGGAAGCCAATTTGAAGTCTTTGTTGGTCCAGCCCATTGCGTCCATCACCACTCCCATGGTGGCACGGTCTCCCGAGCCGGGATTACCGATATTGACGCGCTTGCCTTTCAGATCTTCGACACCGTTGATACCGGAATCGGTGCGGGCAATGATATTGAATGGTTCGGTATGCAGCGAGAAGACAGCACGCAGCTTCTTGTATGGCCCCTGCTGTTCGAACTTGCTGGTGCCGTTATAGCCATGGTATTGCCAATCAGACTGGACAATGCCGAAGTCCAGCTCACCGGCTCGCATGGTGTTGACGTTATAGATCGAGCCACCGGTGGACTCTACCGAGCAGCGAACGCCGTGTTCTTTGCGATCCTTATTGACGAGCTTACAAATAGCCCCACCAGTCGGGTAGTAAACACCGGTCACTGAGCCGGTCCCGATAGTGATGAAGCTTTGGGCATTGGCCATGCCAGTTGTCATAACTGCGGCAGCAAGTGCACTGACTTTGACGAGTTGCTTTAATGCCATGTTTATCCCTTCCTAGTTGTTGTTATTTCCGGAGAAAAGCCTTGTCCATCAGCGGTAAGGCGTGCCTACCTGGAGGTAATTTATCGCTGAATCTGGCCAATGATATCAAAACAAAGCCATAACTTTAAAACTATGTTAACAATAATAGGGGGTTAGCAGAGTGGAAATAGTTGCTGACAGTCAGAAAGGAAAGAATAATTATTTAAAACAATCAAGAGCTTGCAATATGAGTGGTGGTTTGGTGAAAGTTTGTCTTATTGTGATCTAACTCTCACAATACCAAGCAGCAAAACCTATCGTCTGCTACCTGGTATCGGGGGCGAAATAAGCAATTACTTGCTGTAGTCGAACAGCTCACAAACAGAGTTATACAGCTCTTCTGTCGAAATGGCATTGGTTGGTGTGATAAAGATAGTATCGTCACCGGCAACAACACCCAGGATCCCTTCTGCCTTACCCAGAGAATCAAGTAAGCGGGCGATGACCTGGGCGGCTCCCGGACCGGTATGGATGACGACGAGGGCACTGTTATAGCCAATCTCCATCACTAACTCTTTGAGAGGACTACTGGTTGTCGGTACACCAAGCTCTACCGGCAAGCAGTAGACCATTTCCATCTTCGCATTGCGGGTACGTACTGCACCGAATTTCGTCAGCATGCGAGAGACTTTGGATTGGTTGATATTGTCGAACCCTTGGGCTTTCAATGCGTCGACGATTTCACCCTGAGAGCTGAATTTCTCTTCTTTTAGGATTGCCTTGAATGCTTTGACCAAGCGTTCTTGTTTATCTGAATTTCGCATAAGTAAATTTCATGTGCAGGGACGAGGTGCTGTATTCTGGCACAACTTTTTGGATCCAAGCAAACAGTGTTCAAGTAAACTGGTGCATGTATCACCATTATAGAGGCAGAAACTGAATAAATATTGGTGTATATGCAACTTTCACGCGCTGTCCTCGTCAAGGTGTGGGAGTGAAATGTTATAGGGATGTAGCACATTTTATTCTTGCTTATGCGCGATATCGCAAAGCTGGTGGCATCTGATTGTATTTCTCTATGGGTTGCTATAACGTCAGTTCTGTTTGTGATATGAAATCAGTGTTTTAATTCGACTGTGATTTCATATGATTAGGTCTGAAAATTTATACTTCTATCGTAAAGGAGAACGAACATGAAAGTTGCTGTAATTGGTGCGGCCGGTGGTATCGGCCAGGCTCTTGCCCTGTTGCTTAAAAATCGTCTACCAGCAGGATCAGATCTGGCACTGTACGATATTGCCCCAGTAACACCAGGTGTTGCGGCTGATCTGAGCCATATCCCAACTCCTGTTTCTATCAAGGGATATGCCGGTGAAGATCCAACTCCGGCACTGGAAGGTGCTGATGTTGTTCTTATTTCAGCGGGTGTCGCCCGTAAACCAGGGATGGATCGTGCTGATCTGTTCAATGTGAACGCGGGTATCGTGAAGTCACTGGCTGAAAAAATTGCGGTGGTTTGTCCGAAAGCCTGCGTGGGTATCATCACTAACCCAGTTAACACCACGGTGGCAATTGCCGCTGATGTACTGAAAAAAGCGGGTGTTTACGACAAGCGTAAGCTATTTGGTGTGACTACGCTGGATGTTATCCGCTCTGAGACATTTGTGGCCGAGCTTAAGAACGTTGATCCGGGTGAAGTCCGTGTTCCTGTTATCGGTGGCCACTCTGGTGTGACAATTCTACCGCTATTGTCTCAGGTAGAAGGTGTTGAATTCACCGAAGAAGAAATCAAAGCATTGACGCCACGTATCCAGAACGCGGGTACTGAAGTGGTTGAAGCAAAAGCGGGTGGCGGTTCTGCGACCTTGTCGATGGGCCAGGCGGCCTGCCGCTTCGGTTTGTCACTGGTTCGTGCTCTTCAGGGCGAAACGGGCCAAGTTGAATGTGCGTATGTTGAAGGTGATGGCAAGCATGCCCGTTTCTTCGCACAGCCTATTTTGCTAGGTAAAGAAGGTGTCGAAGAGGTGATGGATTACGGTGCGTTGAGTGCGTTTGAGCAGGAAGCGCTGGAAGGTATGCTAGATACTCTGCAGGGCGACATTGCTAAAGGCGAAGAGTTTGCTGCGAAGTAATTTCTGACCAGCACAGCTAGGCAGTATGACAAGAAGCGGCTTTCGGGCCGCTTCTTTTTTGCTGGGTGTTGCCTATTGGCGATTTTCAATAGTAAGTGTCGCAACCGGTGTGTAGCTGAGGCTGCTCGACAAGATCATTGCAGTTAATGTTGATCCTGCGGTGATCACTCATGTTCTCGATGATCGCAGTGTTGTGTTCTTGATCCACATCGATAACTTCAGCAACGCCCTGAGGGTATTCAACCCACATTCCTGGCTTCAGTTCTTTCGCTTGCATGGTGGCCTCCTGTCGTGATCTTGATGATCCCGCCTTTATTGATATAACTATAGAATACTGTCCATCTGATGGATGGATACGGCGGTTGGGTGAGCGGGGATCAAAAAAGCCTGCCGGGAGGCAGGCTTTCGACGTGCAATTTAGGGATTACTTATTGCGGTGAACAGCAAGATGGGCCAGAGCAACCAATGCGTCCTTGTATTCGCTGTCGGCAACCGGGGCCAAGCTGGCAATGGCTTTTTCTGCCTCTTCCTCGGCGCGCTGCTGGGTATACTCGAGTGAACCGACCTGCTTCATGCATGCCAGAATAGGTTCGAGCTTGTCGAGGCCGTTGCCCTTTTCGATAGCCTCGCGGATCATGGCTGCTTGCTCGGTGTTACCGTGTTGCATCGCGTGCAGTAGCGGCAGGGTCGGCTTGCCTTCGGCCAGATCGTCACCGACATTTTTGCCCATTTCATCGCCGTCAGCATTGTAGTCCAAGACATCATCAATCAGCTGGAAGGCCGTACCGAGGTAGCGACCGTAATCTTGCAGGGCACGTTCGATATCGGCAGGGGCATCGACGAGAATGGCGGCTATCTGGGTGGCGGCTTCGAACAGGCGGGCGGTCTTGGAGTAGATCACCTGCATGTAGCTCTCTTCAGTCGTGTCGGGATCGTTACAGTTCATCAACTGTTGTACTTCCCCCTCGGCGATCACGTTGGTCGCCTCGCTCATGACATCGAGGATCCGCAAGGATCGTAGGCTGGTCATCATCTGGAACGAGCGGGTATAGATATAATCGCCGACCAAGACGCTGGCTGCATTGCCAAACATGGCATTGGCAGTGGCTTTGCCCCGGCGCATATCTGATTCATCGACGACATCGTCATGCAGCAGGGTGGCAGTATGGATAAATTCCACAAAGGCCGCTGCGGTGGTGTGTTGCTCGCCTTGGTAGTCAAGGGCACGGGCTGCCAGTACAGCAAGCATCGGGCGCAGGCGTTTGCCGCCGCCGCTGACAATGTAAAAACCAAGTTGATTAATGAGGGCTACATCTGAGTTCAGTTGAGCCAGTATCTTCGCGTCGACCTGTGCCATATCATCGGCAGTGAGCGCTTGGATAGCTTTGAAATCCATTGTACATCCAGCAAAGTAATGTGCCGCACCCGGCGGATTGTTGTGCGTATTGGTTGATAGCGAATCAGCATTGCCCCAAGCCGAACAAGCGCCAGCAGAATGGGAAGTGGCTCACAGTAAGTGGCAAAAGGGTTGCTTCGTCGAGATTTGTTCATCAACCAAGAAAAATTAATTATCGGATATTACACTAAAAGACAGCAATCTTCATAACCTCGATTGCGTTTAAATCGATGACTTTTATTACTGAGCAGCTTTTCGCCAATTTTCTTTGCACAAGCGCTTGCCAGTAGCCCTAATTTCGCGTAACATTCGCGCCCTATTGATGACAAGATTAAGCGCATACCCATTGCCCAAATCATACGTGGCAAATGGCCTATGCGGACAAGCGGAGTAAGACATGTACGCTGTTTTCCAAAGTGGTGGTAAACAACACCGTGTAAGCGAAGGCCAGACCCTACGCTTAGAAAAACTAGACGCTGAAACAGGCGCTAGCATTGAATTTGACTCAGTACTTCTAGTAGCTAACGGCGAAGAAGTAACTGTAGGCGCACCTTTCGTAGCTGGCGGTAAAGTAACTGCTGAAGTAGTTACTCACGGTCGTGGCGATAAAGTAAAAATCGTTAAGTTCCGTCGTCGTAAGCACTCTCGTAAGCAAGCGGGCCACCGTCAGTGGTTCACTGAAGTCAAAATTACTGGCATCAGCGCTTAATAACAGGAGAATTTAAAGATGGCACACAAAAAAGCTGGCGGTTCTACTCGTAACGGCCGTGATTCAGAAAGTAAACGTCTTGGTGTTAAGCGTTTCGGTGGCGAATCTGTACTAGCAGGTAACATCATCGTACGTCAGCGTGGTACTAAGTTCCACGCAGGTAACAACGTAGGCCTAGGTAAAGACCACACTCTATTCGCTCTATCTGACGGTAAAGTGAAGTTCGAAGTTAAAGGTCCTAAGAACCGTAAATTCGTTTCTATCGAAGCTGAATAATTCGGTCTCGACACGAATGATAAAGCCCTGCCTACTGGCGGGGCTTTTTGTTTATGGGGGGCTTTATGCCACAGCAAAATCCCACGGTTGGGATGCTCCTAGCATTGTTGACCGCGGTATTCTGGGGAGCGCTGCCCATTGCAATGAAGCAGGCTGTCGAGGTGATGGATCCCTTTACCATTGTCTGGTACCGGTTCATGACGGCAGCCATCGGTTTGGGCCTCTGGTTGGCCTACCGACGCAAATTGCCCAGCCTAACTGGCCTCGGGGTCAAGGGAGGCAGTCTGATGTTGCTGGCAAGCTTGGGGCTTGCGGGTAATTTTGTACTGTTTAACAGCTCACTGTCTTACCTCAACCCGGCGGTGGTTCAGGTGATTATGCAGCTGGCCCCGATGATGCTGCTGCTGTCCAGTGTCTGGTTGTTCAAGGAGTCCCTGGGCAAGCATCAGGTGGTGGGCGTGGTGGCCTTGTTGTCCGGCTTATTGCTGTTTTTCAATGAGCGATTGGCCGAGCTGTTTACCAGCATGAGCGCGTACACCACCGGCGTATTACTGGCAATAGCTGCCGCGATGGTTTGGGTGGTGTATGCCTTGGCCCAGAAGCGCATGCTTAGGCAGTTTTCGTCACCGCAGATCTTGTTGATGATCTATGTGATCTGTGCACTGATCTTGATGCCAGTGGCAACACCAAGCCAGATCCAGCTGATGGATCCGCGTCAGTTGGGCATGCTGATATTTTGCTGCCTCAATACGTTGGTGGGATATGGAGCCTTTGCCGAAGCGATGGCCCGCTGGCAGGCATCACAGGTGAGTGCGGTCATTACCTTGGCGCCGCTGTTTACGATCCTGTTTGTAGATCTGGCCAGTTTGGTATGGCCTGACTACGTAGCACCCGCCGCTCTGAATCAGTGGGGCTATGTCGGTGCCTTGATTGTCGTCGGTGGGGCGATGTTCAGCGCTATCGGCCATCGCCTGCTGAAGCGAAAGTAATATGGGCACCTGTGTTGCCCACGGTCATGCACGACAAAAGGTCGGATAAGCACGACGTTTGGTTGTACAATAGGTTAATAGCAACTTGGATAGCGCTATCCGGGTTGGATAGTTTTAACGCCACAGTGCGGAGAAAGAGATGAAGTTTGTAGATGAAGCGGTAATTCGTGTTGACGCCGGTGATGGCGGTAACGGTACAGTAAGCTTCCGTCGTGAAAAGTATGTCCCGAAAGGTGGTCCTGACGGTGGCGACGGCGGTGATGGTGGCGATGTTTACCTACTGGCCGATGAAAACCTCAATACATTGATCGACTATCGCTTTGAACGATTCCATGCTGCGCAGCGTGGCGAGAACGGTCGTGGTGGTAACTGTACTGGTAAACGCGGTGAGGACTGTGTTCTTTCGGTGCCGGTTGGTACTCGTGCTGTGGATGAAGAGACTGGCGAAGTGATCGCGGATTTGACTCAGCATGGCATGAAGGTGATGGCAGCCAAAGGTGGCTTCCACGGTCTGGGTAACACCCGCTTCAAGTCTTCGGTCAACCGTGCTCCACGCCAGAAGACTATGGGTACCAAGGGGGAAGTACGTCACCTTCGCCTTGAGCTTCTGCTATTGGCCGATGTGGGTATGCTGGGCTTGCCGAATGCAGGTAAATCCACCTTTATCCGTTCGGTATCGGCGGCTAAGCCGAAAGTGGCGGATTACCCGTTCACCACGCTGGTGCCTAGCTTGGGTGTTGTGCGCATCGATAACGAGCGCAGCTTCGTGGTTGCCGATATTCCTGGTTTGATCGAAGGTGCGGCTGACGGGGCTGGTTTGGGGATTCGCTTCCTGAAGCACCTTGAGCGTTGCCGTGTATTGCTGCACATGGTTGATCTGTTGCCTGCCGATGGCTCGGATCCAGTCGAGAATGCCTTCACTATCCTCAATGAGCTAGAGAAGTACAGTGACAAGTTGGCCAATAAGCCGCGCTGGATTGTGTTCAATAAGGTTGATTTGATGCCTGAGGAAGAAGCTCAGGAGAAGATCGACGAAGTACTGGATGCTCTGGCATGGGAAGGTGACTATTACTGTATTTCCGCCCTAAATCGTATGGGGACCAAAGAGCTGACGTATGATCTGATGCGCCAGATCGAGTCGATGCCGGCTCAAGTCTTCGAAGAGGACGAGGAAGAGACCGAAGAGAAGAAAGTCGAATTCAAGTGGGATGATTACCACGAGCAGCAAGTTAAGAATGCTGACGCTGATGACGACGACGATGACTGGGATGATTGGAACGAAGACGACTATGATGTCGAAATCATCTACAAGCCATAATTGGTAGTACCTCAGTGATGAAAAACCGCCTGCAAGGGCGGTTTTTTTGTGCCTAATCAAGCTGATAATTGTAAATTTGTATGATAATTCATCATTCGGATCACAAATTAGAGGTAGGGGACAGAAATGGCGGAGTCAAGCGGCGGATTGACTGAACCGGTACAGCGGGAGATTTCCCGCCTGGCAGTATTGGCGGGACAAAGATTATTGCAGCACGGTGCTGAAAGCACCTTAGTCATGGACGTCGCTAGGCGGTTAGGCTTGGCGCTGGGGGTGGACAGTGTGGAAGTGTCCCTGTCCGCCAGCTCAATGGTGTTGACCACCCTGAGCGACGGTCGCTGTATTACTACGACGAGGCGGTGCCAGGATCGCGGGATCAACATGCAGGTGGTGACCGAGATCCAGCGGGTGTGCATCATGGCCGAGCGGGGCGTCCTGGATGTCGACGGCGTCCACCAGCGACTCGAGCAGATCCAGCCGATGCGCTACAACCGCTACCTGGTGATCGTGATGATCGGCCTGTCGTGTGCTTCTTTCAGTCGCTTGGCCGGCGGTGACTGGCCGGTGTTTGCGCTGACCTTTGTGGCATCGGCGGTGGGGATGTTCGTCCGTCAGGAAATCGCCCATTGCCATTTCAATCCTCTGCTCAATTTCGGTGTTACCGCTTTTGTGACCACCTTGATATCCGGATTCGGGCAAGTGTATCAAATCGGCGAGGCCCCGTTTCTGGCGATGGCTTCTTCGGTATTGATGTTGGTGCCGGGCTTCCCGCTGATTAATGCCATATCTGACATGGTCAAAGGGTACGCCAACATGGGGATAGCACGCTGGACCATGGCCAGTTTGTTGACGCTGTCGACCAGTATGGGGATCGTTGCTGCCATGAATGTGCTCGGGGTATGGGGGTGGCTGTCATGATCACTATCGACTTTTTGCTGGCACTTCTCAATGACATGTTCTTTGCCTTGATCCCGGCGGTTGGTTTTGCCCTGGTGTTTAACGTGCCGCCGAAGGCATTGAAGTACTGTGCTATCGGCGGGGCGCTTGGCCACGGCTGCCGCTTTGCCCTGATGCATTGGGGCCTGTCGATTGAGTGGGCGACCCTGTGTGCAGCAACCCTGGTTGGGATGATTGGGGTACATTGGTCCCACCGTTTTCTTGCTCACCCCAAGGTGTTTACCGTTGCCGCTATGATCCCCATGGTACCCGGTGTGTTTGCTTTCAAAGCGATGATCGCACTGGTTGAGATCAACCATCGCGGCTTTACCCCCGAGCTATGGGGTTTGTTGGTGGAAAACATGCTCAAGGCGGTATTTATCGTTGCTTCGCTCGCTATTGGTCTTGCTATGCCCGGCTTGCTGTTTTATCGCCGCCGTCCTGTGGTATAACTCTTGCCAACAGAAACAGAGGAGAGATTATGAAGATCAGTATGGTTGCCGCGATGGCCAAGGCGCGGATCATCGGTAAAGACAACGCCATGCCATGGCACCTACCCGCCGATTTTGCCTGGTTCAGGAAAGTTACTATGGGTAAGCCGGTGGTGATGGGGCGCAAAACCTTCGAATCCATCGGTCGTCCGCTACCGGGCCGCCATAATATTGTGATCAGCCGTAATGCAGACTACCAAGCCGAAGGGGTCACGGTTGTCGCTGATATTGAAGCGGCCAAGCAGGCTGCCGGTCATGTCGATGAGTTGATGGTTATCGGTGGGGGCAGCATTTATGCCGCTTGCCTGGCAGAGGCCGACCGTCTGTACCTGACTTTCATTGATTTGGAGGTTAAGGGCGATACTCAGTTTCCTGACTGGGGGGATCATTGGCAGGAAGTACATAGCGAGTCCTACGCGGCCGATGAGAAAAATGCCCATGATATGCGGTTTGTGATTTTAGAGCGCTGACAGGTTATGCTGCGGCCCTTAACAAAAAGAGGCTTGCCCGACGGCAAGCCTCTTCTGTTCTTGGGGGGACAAAACTGATCAGGCGTGTACCGGACAGGCGTGCTCGAAGCGGGCCCCGTCCTCCCAGCGAAGTAGTGTCATGCTGTTACCCCATACGCAGCCTGTATCGAGCCCTATTACCTTATCATCCTCGTAGCCCATCAGTGCTGCCCAGTGGCCGAAAATCATCTTCTTGCCCATCTCAGGGCGTGCAAGGGCGAACCAAGGCACCAGTTGGTCGCTGGCGGTTTCTTGTGGAGACAGTTTGCATGCCATGTCGAGCCGGCCATCCGGATAGCAGAAACGCATCCGGGTGAAAGCATTGATGGTATAGCGGTAGCGCGCGATCCCTTTCAGATCTGCCGACCATGTATCGGGTCCATTGCCGTACATGTTCTTTAATAGCCAACGGTAATTATCACCTTGCAGTACACGCTCGACCTCCTTGGCCCGCTTTCTTGCTTGTTTCAGGTTCCATTGCGGCGGGATCCCTGCATGGGTCATGACAAAGGAAAGCGCCGGGTGCTCGGCCAAAAGTGGCTGGTGGCGAAGCCAATGCAGAAGTTCATCGCGGTCCGGCGCATCAAGAATAGCTTGGAGTTTGTCTTTGGCCTTGTTTTTGGCAATGCCCTCGGCAACGGCCAGCAGGTGGAGGTCGTGGTTACCCAGCACCGTGGTTGCCTGTTGGCCGAGACTTTTGACAAAGCGCAGTGTTTCAAGTGACTGGGGGCCTCGGGCAACAAGATCCCCAGTTAGCCATAGTTGATCTTGGTGCGGGTTGAAACCGGCGGTATCGAGCAGCTGGCGCAAATCATCGAGGCAGCCCTGAATATCGCCAACGAGGTAGGTCGACATACTGATCCTTTAGTGGAGAATATTGGGTACCGACAGGCGAAACGGTGAGATCTCGGCGACGAATTCGTCACCGTTTCCATTGACCATGACGTAATGTCCCTGCATCACCCCTAGCGGTGTTTCAATGATAGTGCCGCTGGTGTAGGTGTATTCGTCATTGGCCGGAATGGTCGGTTGCTCGCCGACAACGCCTTCCCCTTCAATCACCAGCTTTTTGCCGTTGGCATCGGTGATCAGCCAACGTCTGCTTAGCAGCTGGGCCTCGCCAGATCCCAAGTTGGCAATGGTGATGGTGTAGGAAAAGACATAGCGCTGGTTATCAGGCTCGGATTGATCTTCGAGGTAGTGCGTGACGACCCGGCACTTGATGGTTGGTGTTACGCTCGTTGTCATTGTTATGCTTCCTTTCTTGGCAAGCTACCGGCACTTGATAAAGTGTGCCGGCAGCTCAATCAATGTCATTGGCGAACGCACATTTATTTGACGTGGTTTGCATCCAGCCAGTTTGCCATTGTGACAAACTGTTCAAGCGTTAGGTTTTCTGGTCGCATACTTGGGTTGATCCCCAGCGCTTCCAGTTGTTCGCCAGTCATCAGTGACTTATAGCAGTTGCGGATGGTCTTGCGACGCTGGTTGAAGCCTTCGCGGCAAACCCTGTCCAACCATTTAAGGTTAGTACATGGATGCGGCAAGGTTTCATATGGCGTCAGGCGGACAACGGCCGAGTCAACTTTGGGCGCTGGTTTGAATGATTCTGGCGGCACTTCCAGCACAGGCATGACGCGGCAGTAGTACTGGGTCATCACGGTCAAACGACCGTAAGCCTTGCTGCCAGGGCCTGCTGCTAGGCGGTTTACGACTTCTTTTTGCAGCATGAAGTGCATGTCTTCGACGTGCTCGTGGAATGACAGCAAATGGAAGATCAGCGGGGTCGAGATGTTGTACGGTAGGTTACCGAAAATACGCAGCTTGTTGTTTTCCTTAAGAAGCTGTGTAAAGTCGAAACGCATCGCATCACCTTCGTGGATGGTTAGCTTGTCAGCTAGATCCGGGTGATTGCGAAGACGCTCGGCCAGATCACGGTCAAGCTCGATAACCGTGAACTTGTCAACCATTTTACCGACAGGTTCAGTGATTGCACCAAGGCCCGGGCCGATTTCGACCAGGTTTTGGCCTGGGCGAGGGTTGATGGCGGAAACAATGCCATCAATGATGTATGGGTCGTTCAAAAAGTTCTGGCCAAAGCGCTTACGGGCGCGGTGACCTAGGTGGACTTGATCGCTGCTCATGCTTGTTTTTCTACCAATTCGAGGGCGTGTGATAGCGCTGTCCAAAGGCTACCCGTGTCCGCCTGTCCAGTACCGGCGAGTTCCAGTGCGGTACCATGATCTACTGAAGTTCTGATGAAGGGCAGGCCTAACGTAATGTTGACGGATTTACCAAAGCCTTTGAATTTCAGCACTGGTAGCCCTTGATCGTGATACATGGCCAGTACCGTGTCGGCATCGGCCAGATATTTTTCTTGGAAGATGGTATCTGCTGGCAGTGGGCCAATCAGATCCATGCCTTCCTGCTGGCGTAGCTGCTCCAGCGCCGGGCTGATCACGTCGATCTCCTCGGTGCCCAGGCAGCCGTCTTCGCCGGCATGTGGGTTTAAGCCACAGACATAAATTTTCGGTTCGGCAATGCCGAACTTGCTGACAAGATCAGCATGCAGGATACGGATCACCTGCTGCAGCCGTTCTTCGGTAACGGCCTTGGATACACAAGCCAAAGGGATATGGGTTGTGGCCAAAGCCACCCGAAGCCCTTCGGTCGCCAGCATCATGACTACCTGGGCAGTATTCGATTGCTGGGCAAAAAACTCGGTATGGCCACTGAACGATACTCCCGCCCGGTTGATCACCCCTTTATGGACCGGGCCGGTGACGACAGCTGCAAATTCACCGCTCATACACCCCTGGGCGGCTCGCTCCAGAGTACTGAGCACATAGTGGCCATTTTGCTCGTTGAGCGTGCCTGCCTCCACCTGTGCGGCGAGAGGAAGATCGGCAACCACCATAGTGCCAGCCCGGTGGGGCGCGGCTGCTTGGCTCGGGTCATAGGCTTTGACAGCCAATGGCAAACCGAGCTGGGCTGCACGTTCTACCATAAGCTGGGCGTTAGCACAAATGACAAGTTGGTGCGGCCAGTTGTGCTGGGCGAGGGCAAGTACCAAATCAGGGCCAATGCCTGCTGGTTCACCTGGGGTGATGGCAATACGTTTAACCTTGGTCATCGGCACGTTCCGGTTGTTCGATGAAGGCACCAGCACGCAGTTCCTGCAACCAAGCCTGGGCTTCTTCGTTGAATTTACGGCTGAACAGAATGCGGTAGGCACGGTTTTTCACTGCAGCATCGGTGCGGTCGACATCGCGGCGGTCAAGGACCTCGACAATGTGCCAGCCATGTACCGTTTTGAACGGTTCGCTGATCATGCCTTCCGGCAGTGTTTCCACTTTTTCTTTAAACTCAGGAACATAAAGATCTGGCGTCTGCCAGCCCAGTTCACCACCGTTGGCAGCCGATCCCGGATCGGCACTCAGGGCCTGGGCAGCATCCGCGAAGCTGCGCTCGCCGGCCAGAATCGCCCGGCGGGCTTGTTCCAGCTGTTCTTTGGCCCCCTCATCGCTGAGGATCACCGACGTCTTGACCAGAATATGGCGGGCGTTCACCTCGGTCACGGAAACCGTTTCCAGGCCGTCAACCTGGTTGATTTTTAGAATATGGTAGCCGACACCGCTGCGGAAAGGGCCGACAATAGCACCGGTACCCTGAGATTGGATCTGATCGGCAAAAATGGTCGGCATCTCCTCTTTGCGCATCCAGCCCCACTCTCCGCCCTGCAGGGCTTTCGGGCCTTTAGAGTAGCTGTAGGCCAAGTTGGCGAAGTCAGCACCGTCTTTTAGCTGGTTGACAAGCTGCTGGGCTTCATTGGCGACGGCATCGCGCTCTACTGCGCTGGCGCCTTCTTCAACACGCAGCTGGATATGGCTGATATTGTAGCGCACGCCCTGCTGCTCATGCTGGCTCAGTTGGCCTGCCAAGGTTTCGACTTCCTGCGGCAGGATGTTGATCCGGCGGCGGACTTGGATCGTGCGGGCCTCGCTGGCGGTCATGTCGCGACGCATTTGTTCGCGGAAAATCGAGAAGCTGATGCCATTGGCTGCCAGCATTTGCTGCAACTGGCCCACCGTCATCTGCTGTTCGGCGGCCATTTGGTTGATAGCCTGATCCAGGCGGTTATCATCGATGCGGATCCCGAACTGTTCGGCCTGCTGCAGTTGAAGGGTTTCCATCACCAGCTTTTCCATGATCTGGTTAACCAGCACATCATCCGGTGGCAGTGGCTGGTTCTGGCCGGCAGCATTCATGCGCACGGTTTTGAGCATGGCATCGACATCGCTTTGCAGGATCACGCTGTCATTGACGATCGTGACAATACGATCCAGTTCTTGTGGTGCGGCAATGGTACCGGCAGAAAGGCCCAGTAAGGCGATACCGAGCAAGCTAGACTTCCAATTTTTCATAGTTTGTTTCCATCGTGCGCCGGGGCGCGTTAAATCTTGATAGGAAGGGCAGGCCCTTCCATCTATTAATTATTGAGGTAGAAAGGGCGACCGTAGCTGATCGAGTTGTTGTCACTGGTGGTGCCTATCGGGGCTAAGCCGAGGCCAATCAGGCTGAACGAAATACTGAAGTTCCGCTCGTATTCGGCTGGGCTCGACGATACATTCTGGCGTGTTTTCAGGTATTCGTTATAGCCCAGGCTGATCATCCAGCAGGCCGTGCGGAAGTTCAGGCTGATCTGTCCTTCCAGCATCTGGTTCTCGGTCAGGTCGTGGTAGTAATCACCGCGCAGTGTCACCCCGTCATAGATTGGGAAGCCGGTTGAAAAGCCAAGCTGCGAGATACCGTCCTCGGTATAGCGATTGAGTTGTTCCTCGTCGAGGATGTTATCGAGCAGGTACTCTTTAGAAATATAGCGGTAGTTCAGCTGGCTAAAGGTGCCTCCTTCGCGGTATTCAATCGCACCGTTGGCAAACTGGAGATCTTTTTTGCTGGCGTCGTACTGCAAGCCGCCATGGAAGAACAGCCAGTCATCGTAGTTAAAGTCCGACTCGAGCGCTGTCGCCGAATAGTTGGGGCTGGTCTCGTTGTCAGTATCCAGGTTTCTGCCGGAATCATTGAGGTAGAAGATTTGCCCCACCGCAATATTGAAGCGCTCTTTGAATTGGTTATCAAAGTAGCGGGACGTGGCACCGATGGTAAACTGGTTGGCGGCGGCAATCCGGTCGACACTGGAATAGCGCTTGTCGCGGAATAGCCCGTAGTAGTCGGTTTGCATCAGTGTGGTGTCGTAGGCATCGTAAATCCCTTTCTGCTCCACATCCTTGACGTACAGGTACTGGATTTGCGGCTCAAGGCTCTGGGTGTAGCTGTCGCCCCAGATCAGGGTATCCCGCTCGAGGTACAGGCCGCTGTGGAGACGGATACTCGGCACGGTCCGCGAGACACTGTCTTTTAGTTCAAGGCCTTTATCCACGATTTCCTGGGCATTGGGATCAAAGTCCTGGTTGTAGTAGGTGTACATCAGCTTGGCTTCGCTGGTCACCGACCACCAAGGGGTGGCATATGGTAGCGTCAGCGTCGGCTCGAAATGCACCCGATCCGCGGTCGGCTTGTCTGGATTGTCATTTTCAAACCGGCTGACATGGCTGTTCAGGGAGAAGTCCAGGCCGTACGGCATGTCCTCGTAGTAATAGTTCGCCTCCACCTGGGGCATCAGGCGGTAGCTTGAAGAAACGCCGAGGGTCAGCGGCTGGAAGTCACGGACTCGGAGCGTGGAATCCCAGTTGCGGTCACGGTACGACACTTCAGCTGTTTGCAGCAGGTTGTTGTCTTCTCGCTCGCCGATACTGGAGTCGATATCTGAGAAGTATGTCGGATCGCTGACCTTGCTGTAGTCAATCTCGAATAACCAGTGCTGGTTATACATGCCGTTGTGAGACCAGTTGAAGCCCCAACGCGGATCTTTGTCTGAGTCCTTTTTGTCATTGCCGAGGTACTCGCCGGACAGGCTGCCCGTGCCGAATTCGGTGAGGTAACGGAACTTGGAGTTGAGCTGCAAACCCCGGTTGCTCATGTACTTCGGCGTGATCGTCATGTCATAGTTGGGCGCGATGTTCCAATAGAACGGGGTTTCGAGCTCGAAGCCGTCGCGTGAGCCGTAGCTGACCGACGGGTAGAGGAAACCGGTCAGGCGCTCGTCGCCGACAGGAACCCGAAGGTAGGGCATGTAGAATACCGGGACATCGGCGACCTCGAACCGGGCATTGTAGAGATCGGCAAAGGGCGAGTCGTTCTCCCGCTCGATGCTGGTGGCCGAGAACTGCCAGCTTTTGTCGCCCGGTGGACAGGTGGTGTAGGTGCCGTTTTTCAGGCGGTAGTAGGAGATCCCGTTTTTGGTCACTCGCTCAGCCTCACCGCGGCCGGCTTCGCAGGTCATGTTGTAAACCGCATTGTCCATCTGAGAGTCTTCGGTATCCAGGTTACTTTGGATACGGTCCGAATACACCTCGATGGTACCGTCATGGAAGTAGACGTTACCTTCGGCGGTGACAATATTTTCTGGTTGCTGCAGTTTAGCCGTGTCGGCGACAACCGTACGGTTACCCTGGCGGACGATGACATCGCCGGTGTAAGTAACATTCTGGTTATTGAGGGCCTCGGCTTGATCGGCGGTGACTTTGATTGGCTCGTTGTTAGGATCGGCCGGCATCTGCTCTGGGGCAATACAGGTACCACGAATCATTGCCAGTTCGTCAGTTTCATCACTGACCGCAGCGTCGCCACTGGTTGTCTCTGGGGCGACTTGGTTTGCGTAAGCCACCGTCGGGCCGAAAAGTGCCAGGCTGATCATGGTTGCCAGTAAGCTGCGGGAAGTTGATGACATCTAACTAAACGTTCCTGTAATAAAAGTTTTTAGCGCATTTGTTATTGTTGACTGGGTTTTGACAAGCTTTCCCAGTAAATGCCAGCTATGATAATGCAAATTCTACCCGACGGCATCTTTTGGCTCATTTTTTGGCTTTCGCTATCGGGTTTAATGCAAAATAAATATTTCTAAATTTAGCAAATTACCAGAGAGTAGCGAATGCAGGTTTGGGGCAAAATTCTTGGGGCATTTTTTGGCTTCCTCCTTGGCGGGCCGTTTGGTTTGTTGTTAGGTCTCTTTTTGGGCCATAAGTTCGATAAAGCGCGTGCAAAAATTTATTACGGTGGTGGCTTTGGCGGTTTTTCCGGAGGGCATAGCTCTGCGGAAAACCAAGCGGCCTTCTTTTATGCGGCCTTTGCCGTCATGGGCCATGTGGCCAAGGCCAAGGGGCGGGTTACCGAAGAAGAGATCCGAGTCGCCAGTGCCTATATGGATCGGATGGGCTTGCAAGGTGAAGCACGTCGTCAGGCCCAGGAGGCCTTCCGTGAAGGCAAGGAAGAGCACTTCCCATTGGAAGAGACCCTGATGCGGGTGCGCCAGGCCAGTGCCGGTCGGGCAGATTTGCTGCAGTTTTTCCTCGAGTTGCAAATCCAGGCGGCGTTTGCTGATGGCTCATTGCATCCGAGCGAGCGCAAGTTGCTCCATGTCATTGCCCGTATTCTGGGCTTTTCGGCCCAGCAGTTGGAGCAGCGGCTGCATATGCAAGAAGCGGCGTTCCGTTTCCAGCAAGGTGGTTTCCATCAGCAATACCAGCAACAGGGCGGGGCTTTCCGCCAGGCACCGACTAAAGACCAGTTGGCTGACGCCTTCGAGTTGATTGGCGTGCCGGAAACGGCTTCCGCCCAGGAGCTCAAGCGGGCCTATCGCAAGCAGATGAACGAGCACCATCCGGACAAGCTGGCGGCCAGGGGCTTGCCGCCGGAGATGATGGAGTTGGCCAAGCAGAAAACCCAGGAGCTACAGGCAGCCTACGATCTGATCCGTAAGGAGAAGGGGTTTAAATAAGGAAGAACGGTGCTTTGGGAGCAAAGGCGGTTCTATGAACCTATGGTTTAAGAGCGAAAGTTTGTAACCGTTAGTGACAGAGTACCTTGCGATTTTTGCGCCTGCTTGCAGGACCGCAGGACCACAAAAAAGGCGAGACCGTTGGTCTCGCCTTTTTGCTTTTTAGGGCCGGAGCGTACCCATCAAACCTGATTCTGCGGTATGCCGGCGGCAAACGCATTGAGGTTGTCGACAAGCTGGTTGGCCAGGGCCTGGATGGCACTGTCTGAGCCCCAGGCGACATGCGGCGTAAGTAATAGGTTGGGCAAGTCGCTGTTGGCTATTAGCGGGTTGTCATCGTCAGCCGGCTCTTCGGTGAACACGTCGCACCCGGCACCGGCGATTTCTCCGCAGCGGAGGGCGTCGACCAGAGCCTGCTCGTCGACCAATCCCCCCCGGCCGGTGTTGATCAAAATGGCACTATCTTTCATTTGCTCCAGCTCGCCACTGCCTATCAGGTTACGCGTCTCGTTAGTCAGCGGACAGTGCAGGCTCAGCACATCGGCCTGTGCCAGGACTGTATGGAACGGCAGGTAGCCCTCACGGCAGGCCTCCGCGCCCTTTCTTTCGGCAAAGATCACTTTCATCCCCAGCGCACGGCCGAGTGCTGCCATTGCTTGCCCCAAGCCACCACTGCCAATAAGCCCCAGTGTCGCCCCGCGAATATCACCGATAGGGTGGGTGAAAAAGCAGAACTGCTTCTTTTCCTGCCAGACGCCTTGCTGGATATCACGATGATAGCCCAATAGGTTGCGGCGCAAGGCGAACATCATGGCAACGGCGTGCTCGGGTACCGAGTCGATGGCGTAGCCACGGATATTGCTCACTGTGATGCCCTGCTGGCGGCAGTATGCCAGATCAACGTTGTTGGTGCCGGTGGCGGCAATGGCGATCATCTTGAGCTTTGGCAGTTGGGCTAGGATTGCTGCATCAAGAACCACTTTATTGGTAATGGCGATGGTTGCATCCCTGAGCCGTTCGATGACCTGTTCGGGGCGGGTGGATGAATACTGTGTCCATTGGTGAGCAAACTCCGGGGAAGGAAGAGCGATGTGGTCCGGTATCGTGTCGCGGTCGAGAAAGACAATGTGTTCCATGGTTAGCCAAATATAGGATCGAGGATAGTGGGCTTAGTACACACTATCCTCGGCGGCCAACTCAACCCCTAGGGTTTGGAATAGTGATCCGGTAGGGTCTTTTGCGGTGCCCCGGTAAAGAATTCACACGGCGCGAACAGGTGCATCGGCGCCCCGCTGCGCGGGTGGAAGAAGCTCAGCTCTGCGGCATGGAGCTGCAGGCGCGGGGCCATCGCTTTGGCTTCCGGGTGGGCGTAGAAGCCATCACCGAGGATCGGATGGCCCAAGGCAAGCAGGTGAACCCGCAGCTGGTGGGAGCGGCCGGTGATCGGACGCAGGCGGACCAGGCTGGTGTTGTTGCCTCGCTCAAGGACTTGATAGTGAGTGACGGAAGGCTTGCCGTCGTCAAAGCAGACCTTTTGCTTCGGCCGGTTTGGCCAGTCGCAGATCAGCGGCAGGTCGATAGTCCCGCTGTCTTGCTCGATATGGCCGAATGCACGGGCATAATAGACCTTTTCGGTGCGGCGCTCGCGGAACTGGGCCTTGAGATCGCGTTCGGCCTCTTTGTTCAGGGCGAGGACAATCAAGCCTGAGGTGGCCATATCAAGGCGGTGGATGATGTGCGAGTCAGGGAAGCCGGCCAATACCCGAGAATAGATACTGTCATGGAACGCAGGATCACGGCCTGGGTTCGAGAGCATGCCTGACGGCTTGTTGACGGCAATGATATCGTCGTCCTGGTACAGGACATCCAACCAAGGATCTTTGGGTGGGTTGTAATCAATCTCTGGCAGTGTGCTCATGGTCGCAGGGTCCGCTATAAGGGCCGGTAAAAGAGGCCGTGAAATTGGAAGGCGGCGATAATAGCATAATTGCCCGCGGCGTAATGCGCCTGAAACAAAAAAGCCGCCTGTGAAGGCGGCTGGCAGTTGCGATACGGGTGGGCGGTTAGCCGTGGCTGACCACGATCAGGCGCAGCGAGTCCAGTTGGATCTGCGCCTTGGCGATGTAGCCGGTGAGCTCCTCGATTTGGTTTTCGATCAGCTCAAGCTCGTCGTCACGGATATTCGGGTTGACCGCCTTCAGAGCCTGGAGACGATCCAGCTCTGCGCGTAGCGTTGCTTCCATCTCGGCTTGGGCTGCGTCGCGGATAGCAACCAGCTCACCGGATACCACTTGTTCAGCACTTTCAATCAAGGTGTGAATATCTTTCTGCACCGAGTTCACCAGCTTGCTGCCAAGGTGGCGGTTAACCGGGCTCAGCTGGCGGTTGAAGCCTTCGAACTCGACCTTGGCCGACAGGTTGTTGCCCTTGGCGTCTAGCAAGATGCGGATCGGTGTCTTCGGCAGGAAGCGGCCGATACCGGATTGCTTCGGTGCCTGGGCATCAACCACATACACCAACTCAAGCAGCAAGGTACCCGCAGGTAGCGCCTTGTTCTTCAGCAGCGATACCGCCGTGGTACCGACACCTTCGGACAGCAGCAGGTCGATACCGCCCTGGATCATCGGGTGCTCCCAGCTGATGAAGTGCAGATCTTCACGTGATAGCGCGGTGTCACGGTCGAAGGTGATGGTACAACCATCGTAAGGCAGGCCTGGGTAGCTCGCCACCATCATGTGCTCAGACGGGGTTACCACAATGGCGTTCTCGCCTTTGTCGTCCTGGTTCAGGCCGATAGTATCGAACAGACCAAGGGCAAAGGTCACCAGATTGGTGTCGCCGTCTTTGCTGCTGATCTCTTCAACCAGCTTCTGGGCGTCAGCGCCGCCGTTGGAATGGATTTCCAGCAGGCGGTCACGGCCTTGCTCCAGCTTGCCCTTGAGCTCATGGTGCATTGACGCACTTTTTTCGATGAGCTCATCGAGTTGGTCGCCGTCAGGCTTGTCGCTGGCCAGCAGCTCCAGCAGATCGCCGCTGAAGGCATCGTACACGGCACGGCCGGTCGGACAGGTTTCTTCAAAGGCATTAAGACCTTCGTTGTACCAGCGGGCCAGTAGGGCTTGCGAGGTGCCCTGTAGGTGCGGCACATGAATTTCGATATCACGCTTCTGGCCAATACGGTCAAGACGGCCGATCCGCTGCTCGAGCAGATCCGGGTTGTTCGGTAGATCGAACATCACCAACTGGTTGGCGAACTGGAAGTTGCGGCCTTCCGAGCCAATCTCAGAACACAGCAGTACCTGAGCACCGTCTTCTTCCTGGGCGAAGTAGGCGGCAGCCTTGTCGCGTTCGATGATCGACATGCCTTCGTGGAACACGGTGGCACGGATCCCTTCGCGTTCACGCAGAGCCTGTTCGAGGATCAGGGCTGTTTGGGCGCGAGAGCAGATCACCAGCACTTTTTCCTGGCGGTTAGCTTTGAGCATATCCAACAGCCAGTTTACGCGTGGATCGAAGTGCCACCAGGTCGCAGAGTCACCTTCGAACTCCTGGTAGATATCTTCAGGGTACAGCAGCTTGAAAGCCTTTTGCTCCACACTCATTTTGCCGCCCATCATGCTGGCAACGCGCATGGCCGTCTGGTACTGCGACGGCAATTCCAGCGGGTACATGTTGAGGTGGCGCTGCGGGAAGCCCTTGATAGCGGCGCGGGTGTTTCGGAATAACACGCGACCGGTACCGTGGCGGTCCATCAGGTTGTCGATCAGCTCGTGGCGAACGGTCTGCTGTTGTTCGGTATCAACATCAGCGGCTTCGATGATGCGCAGCATCGGTTCGATATCTTGCTCTGGCAGCAGCTCCACCAAGGTATTCTTGGCGTCGTTGTCGAGCTTCTCACCAGACAGCAGGCGGGATACCGCATCGGCGACCGGGGCATACTGGCGCTCTTCTTCGACGAAAGCCTCGTAGTCGTAGAAACGATCCGGGTCGAGCAGGCGCAGGCGGGCAAAGTGGCTCTCGTGGCCCAATTGCTCCGGGGTTGCGGTCAGCAGCAGCACACCCGGTGCCTTTTCGGCCAGCTCCTCTACCACCTGGTACTGGCGGCTCGGTTTGTCTTCGCTCCACTCAAGGTGGTGGGCTTCATCAACCACCAGCAGATCCCAATCGGCATCCAGCGCTTGCTCGAAGCGGCGGCGGCTCTTGCGCAGGAAGTCCAATGAACACAGCACGTATTGGGCGGTGTCGAAAGGGTTGGCTGAATCGGCAAACGCCTCGACACAGCGCTCTTCGTCGAAAATCGAGAAGTGCAGGTTGAAACGACGCATCATCTCCACCAGCCATTGATGCTGCAGGGTTTCCGGCACCAGGATCAAGATACGTTCTGCGCGGCCAGAGAGCACCTGCTGGTGGATGATCATCCCGGCCTCGATGGTTTTACCCAGGCCGACTTCATCGGCCAGCAGAACGCGCGGCGCATAGCGGCGGCCGACTTCATGGGCGATGTACAGCTGGTGGGGGATCAGGCCGGCACGCATGCCGCACAGACCACGCAACGGGCTCTTGTGTTGTTCGTACTGGTTCTTGAGCGCGCGGTAGCGCAACGCAAAGCGGTCCATCCGGTCAATCTGGCCAGCAAACAGTTTGTCCTGCGGCTTGTTGAAGCGGATTTGGTTGCTAAGGAAAATCTCACGCAGGGCGACATTTTCTTCGCCAGTATCGGTACGGGTACCGATGTAGGTAAAGACGCCGCCAGTTTCGTCGACCTGTTCGACATTGAGCGACCAGCCGTCATGGCTTTCAACCACATCACCGACATTGAACATTACACGGGTCACGGGGGCATCATTGCGCGCATAAAGTCGGTTCTCTTCACTGGCTGAGAACATCAGAGTCACGGTTCTGGCATCGACAGCCACGACCGTACCTAGACCCAGATCACTTTCAGTATCACTGATCCAACGTTGGCCCAAAGCAAATGGCATAGTGGTAAAAACCTTCTAATTATTTGAAATTAAGGAAAATGCTAAGCCGATGCACCAGCATTTATGAACTACACTCAAAGTAATACCGTACTAGATGGTATCCATCAGCTGCCGCTGGCAGTGAGTATCGGTATATAAGTGTAAGCCAGAATCCGCACCGGTAAAAAGGGGAGTAATGTTACTGCAAGCCGTGAGCAAGGTCACGGTCATTGTGACAAGAAAGTACCAAACTGTAACTGTCACATTTTTTTAATTATCTCCGGTCTTAAATAGTATTACTCCCGTTTGGCGGGCACAGGAAATACCCTGGTGGTGCACCCACCGTTTTGTTACCAAGGAGGTACCTATGGATGAAGCTGGCAGGAAAGTTTTCGTTCTAGACACCAATATTCTGCTTCATGAGCCCCTCGCAGTTTATTCCTTCAAAGAGCATGATGTTGTTATTCCGATGACGGTGCTCGAAGAGCTCGATCGCATCAAGGACAGTAAACGGGATGTTTCCCGTGATGCCCGGGTTGCCATCCGCACCCTGGAAGACATCTTTCATGACGCCACCCCCGAGCAAATCGCCGAGGGTATTCCCCTCAGCCCACAAGGCGGCGAGCTTGGCAAGGTTGCCATTTTTGCCGATTACGAAGTCACCGAAACGGTCCACGCCTTTGCCGACAAGGCCGGGGATAACCGTATCCTCAATGGCGTACTATTTCTCCAAGCCCACTACGCCCCGCGAGAAGTGGTACTGATCACCAAAGACATTAATATGCGGCTGCGTGCCAAAGGGGCCGGGGTCTGCTTTGTCGACGACTATCGCACCGACCAGCTGATTGACGATGTCAAGATGCTGACCAAGGGGTTCTATCAGTTCAGTGGCAACTTCTGGGAGCGGGTCGGTGAATGCTATTCGGAGAAGAAAGGACGCTCGACCGTGCATACTCTGCCAGCGGAGTTGTTCGAGGCGCCATTTATCAACCAATACCTGATTGACGAGGACAGTGACTTTGCTGGCCGGATCCAGTCGATTGACGCAGGAACCCTGACCTTGAAAGATATCGGCCACGAGCGGATGCTAAGCCGCCAGGCCTGGGGGATCCACCCGAAAAACATCTATCAGGGCATGGCCCTGGATGCCTTGATGGATCCGAAGATTGACCTAGTGATCCTAACGGGTCCTGCCGGGTGTGGTAAAACCATTCTGGCCATGGCGGCCGCGTTGGAGCAAGTGATTGAAAAAGGGATGTACGACAAGATCATCGTGACCCGTAACACCCCTGAGATTGCCGAATCTATCGGTTACCTGCCCGGTACCGAGGAGGAAAAAATGATGCCATGGCTGGCGGCGGTCACCGATACCATGGAGGCTCTGCACAAACACGATGTGTGTACCGATGGCTCGATGAAGTACATTTACGACAAGGCCAATATTCAATTTAAATCGATTAACTTTATGCGCGGGCGCTCTATCCAGAATGCATTTGTATTACTGGATGAGTGTCAGAATCTCACCGCCTCCCAGATCAAAACCATCATCACTCGCTGCGGGGAGGGCACCAAGCTGGTTTGTTCCGGTAACCTGGCCCAGATTGACTCCAGTTACCTGTCTCCTGTTACGTCGGGCTTGACCTATATCGTCGAGCGTTTCAAGAATTTCGAGGGCAGTGCCAATATTTACCTCAATGGCGTTGTCCGCAGCCGGTTGGCTGAGTTCGCCGAGGAAAACCTGTAGTACCTGCAGGTCTTATCTGTAACCTATTAGCAAAAGCGAGCCATCTGGCTCGCTTTTCCGTTCATGCCCCTCAGTGGCCGAGGTAATGTACCAGGGCAGGATCGCTGGAGGCGGCCAAAACGTCCCGGCACGGACCAAACACCTTCACCCGCCCCTGGTAGATAAAGGCGCACTTGTCGGCAATTTTCAGGGCATCTTCTGGGCTATGGGTGACCATCAGCACGGTCGTTCCCTGCTCCCGGGCCAGTTTGCTGACCAGCTCCAGCATTTCCTTGCGCAGTGCCGGATCCAGGGCCGAGAACGGCTCATCAAGCAGCAGTAGAGGGCGCTGGCGGATCAGGCAGCGTGCCAATGCCACCCGCTGGCGCTGGCCGCCGGAGAGTTGCTCCGGCAGGCGGTCAAGGTAGCCCTGGAGCCCAACTTTCGCCGCGGCGACCACCACTTGCTCTTTTTGTTCGTTGCTGAGCTTGAGGGACGGGTTCAAGCCGAGGCCGATATTTTCATACACACTCAGGTGGGGGAACAGGTTGTGCTCCTGAAACAAGATTGAGAGCGGCCGCTGGGCCGGGTGCTGCTGGACGATAGGCTGGCCGTTGACCGTCAGCGTGCCGCTGTCGGGGGCGAGGAAGCCTGCCACCATGGCAAGCAGGGTACTTTTACCGGCACCGCTCGGGCCGAGCAGGGCGACAATATCTCCGGTCTCTACGCTGAGGTCGAAACAGAGCTGGGTAGATTGGCCGGGTTGCTTGGGGTGATGGAAGCAATGTTGTAGGCGCTGCAAAATTAACATCATGGAGTCCGGATGATCAGTTTTTCAACCAAGGAGAAGAGACCGAGGCTAAGGGTGAGCAGGATCAGGGCAGCCACGGCGGCGGCGTCCATCTGGTAGCTGCCGAGTAACTGGAACAAATACAGTGGCAGGGTCTGGAAATCCTGGCTGCCAAACAGCGCGATTGCGCCCAAGTCACCGAGTGACAGGACAAAGCCGATCGCCAGAGACTGGGCAAATGGCTTTTTCAAGGCCCGCCATTCCACCAGCTTGAGCCGCGATAGCCCGGCCATCCCGAGGCTTTGGCACAAGGGATCATATTGCTGGGCAACGTGGAGCATGGGCTGGCTGAGGGTTTTGAGTACATACGGCAGCGCCATCAGGGCATTGACTGCGATGACAACCCAGAAAGCGGCGGCAAACGCATCGGTGAACTGGCGCAGCAGCAGGAAGATCCCGGTACTCAGGACCAGCCCCGGCGTGACCAGGATAATGGTGCCGATCAGATCCAGGCCATCAGCCTGCCAGCGCTGGTGGCGAAGCCGCCATTGCCTGCTGGTCAGAAGGATTGCCACCCCGCCAACCACTGCCAAAAGACAAGCCAGACTGGCGATCCGCAGTGAGTTGAATACTGCCTGCCACAGCCCGGGGCTGCGCAGCGAGGTGAGGGTTTGGCTGTTGAACCCGGCAAGGATGACCGCAATCAGCGGGGGGAGTACCAGCAGCAGGGCCAACCCGATCCAGCCCCAGTCCCAGCAGCGGCTGGCCAGACTGTCAAACTGGCTCTGGCGCCGGCTTGTGATGGATTGGCTCGAGGTCGCCAGCGGCTTGGCAAAGCGCTGGCTCAATAGCACCAGGCTGCAACACAGCAGCATCTGCCACAGGGCGAGAATCGCACCGCCGGCCAGGTCGAAGTCGTAGCGCAGGGCCTGGTAGATAGCCAGCTCAATCGTGGTTGCCTTGGGGCCGCCGCCCAGTGCCATGATGACCGCAAAGCTGGTAAAGCACAGCATAAAGATCAGGCTGACGACATGGGGAAGTTGCTGGCGCAGTCGTGGCCAGGCAACGAAGCGGAAGGTCTGCCAGCTCGACATACCGAGATGGGTGGCCAATTGGTGCTGCTCAAAGGGGATCCCTTCGAGGCTTTGGACAAACAGCCGTGCTGCCAGAGGGAGGTTGAGGAAAACATGGGCCAACAAGATCCCCTGCAGGCCGTAGAGTGAAAAGCTGCCCTGCCAGCCCAGCATTGCCAGTACCCCGGTTAGCACACCATTGTTGCCGTAGATCGCCAGCAGGCCGAATACCGCGACCAGTACCGGCAGCACCAGGGTCATGGCAAAGATCCGCATCAGCAAGGCTTTGCCGGGAAATTGCCGGCGTGACAGGGCATAGGCAACCGGGATCGCCGGCAGCGTGCTCAGTAGGGTTGAAAGCAGGGCCTGGGTAAAGGAGAAACCGGTAATATGGCGTAGGTAGGGATCGTGCCATAGCGAGGCAATGTCGAGAGCACTGGCCTCATTGACCAGGGCACCAAGGGCGCTGATCACCAGGCACAGGATAAGCCCGGCGGTGACAAGGCCGGGCATCAGTTGGGTATTGCGTGTGTTCAAAAGTGAGTGCCTGCTACTTGGTCAGAGCCTGTTGCCACTCGCGTACCCAGTTCCTGCGTTGCTTGGCAACCTCCTCGGCAGAAAACTCCAGGGCCTTGCCCGGCAGGGTGAGAACCTTGAACTCGGCTGGCTGGGCGACAGCCGTTACCGGATACATCCAGTTGCCCGTCGGGATCACGGACTGGAACTCCGGGGTCAGGATAAAGGCAAGAAACTCGTCGGCCAGCGTCTGGTTAGGGCTGGTTTTGAGTTTGGCCGCCACTTCCACTTGCATGTAATGGCCCTCGCTGAAGTCGGCGGCCTGGTATTTATCGTCCTGCTCGGCAATCAGGTGATAGGCAGGCGAGGTGGTGTAAGAGAGCACCATATCTGACTCGCCCTTGAGGAACATGCTGTAGGCCTCAGACCAGCCCTTGGTAACCGTGACTGTTTTCTTGGCCAGCTGCTGCCAGGCTTGCGGTGCCTGGTCGCCATAGACTGACTTTACCCATAGCATCAGGCCCTGGCCCGGCGTCGAGGTGCGCGGATCTTGGTAGATGATAGTCAGATCATCACGGCTGACCAGCTCATCCAAGCTTTTCGGCGGGTTGTCCAGTTTGGTGCGGTCATAGACAAAGGCAAAGTAACCATAGTCGTAAGGCACGAAGGTGGTATCGCTCCAGCCGTTTGGCAGGGTGAGTTTACTGGTGTCCACTTGGTGCTCGGCCAGCAGGCCCGTTTTCTTGGCCTCGGCAATCAGGTTGTTATCGAGCCCAAGCAATACATCGGCTTTGGTGCGCTTGCCTTCGAGGCGGACACGGTTGAGGATCGACACCCCGTCATCCAGGGCGACAAATTCCAGGTTGCATTCGCACTGTGCCTCGAACGCTTGTTCGATAGCTGGTCCCGGCCCCCAGTCAGAGGCGAAAGAGCTGTAGGTGTAAACCGTAAGGGTGTTGTCCGCAGCCAGTGCCGGCATGGCGACCAAAGTAACGAGTGGGAGTAATTTTTTCACTATGCGCTCCTGATGCTCTTGCGTCCGGCAAGAGGAAAAATAATCGTACGAGCGGCACAGGGTTGAGCCGCAGGCAGGCATCATGCCAACCCGGCGGGATAAGACGGATTACCGTATCGAACTCAATTCCTACGCCAGTACTAACTGGATCAGGTTCTGTGGGTCTTGCCGCAGCAATCTCAGCAGCTTGCTCATGGCATTTACCAGGCAAGCGCTCCCCAATGAGAACGCCTGTTATTGTAATGTGCCGGACAGCGGGTTGCCAGCAGGAACGTATGATTATGCTGGATCAGGCTCGGGGAGCGGCAGGCTATTTGGCTTCATTGAGCGACCAGTCGTAGTCATAGCTGACTTTGCCAAGGGTAATGGGGGCTCCTTGGCGGTATTGGTTGATGTGTTTTTGAAGTTGGGATGTCGAGCCGAAATCGCTGCCGTACCAGTCATAAATCGAAGACAACTGGGTTTTGTCGTCCTGCGGGTTGACGCCCTTGCGGCTGTTGATAAAGCGGGTGGCCGCCTTGTCCAGCAAGCGCTCGAGGTTGCTGGCCGTAAATACCTCCGGTTGGAGATCCGGACAGCCTAGGCTGGCACAGTTGACCGCATAATGGATGCGCGGGTCGCGCCAGATCGGGCGCAAGATGCGGTGCTCGATATCGTTGAGGGACAACCGCTTGCCGTTAATGGTAAGTACTTGCTCATCCCAGGGGCCAAAGCTGAAAAAGCCGCCCAGCTTGGTGATGGATGACACGGGGTAATTGTCGAGGATCAATTTGACGGTTTGGGCGTTGTAAAGGTTAACCCAGTAAGCAAATTGCTCGTTGCGGTTTAATTGGTGCGGATCCAGCCTGGCCAGGTCGCGCAGGTAGCGGTTTAGTTCGTACTTGTCGCCATCTGATACCCGGTTATAGCGAAACAGGGTTTGGTTGGGCTGGACAACCAGATACTCATCGAGCAGGCGCTGCCAGCGGCTGTGGTCAACCGCTTGCGAGTCGGTAGTGGCGTATTGCTGCCAGTAGGGCCAGAGAGCGGCTTTGGGGGCAGCAAAGGTACTCGCTGATAAGATGAGAAGCAGCAGGCTGATAAAAAGACGCATAGGGTATCCTCGGTTATTTCTGCCAAGTGAATACAAATTACCTGGGTGTCACTAGCTTAGTCGACCCGATATACCAAGATCTTATTGCAAAAAAGGCAAAAAACGCCCCAGCCATAATGAACTGGGGCGGTAGTGTTACTTGTATGGAGCGAATACGGTGATGACGTTATGCCAAGAACGCAGGGATCTTACTCTCGTACTCGGCAATCTTGTCTTCGTGCTGCAAGGTCAGGCCGATGTTGTCCAAGCCGTTCAGTAGGCAGTGGCGACGGAATTCGTCAATTTCGAAGCTGTACTGCTTGCCGTTGGCTGTCACCAGCATCGCCTCCAAGTCTACCGTGATCTCCGCGCCTTCGTTGGCCTCGACGTACTGGAAGATCGCATCGACTTCCTGCTCGGTCAGGCGAACCGGCACCATCTGGTTGTTGATCGAGTTGCCGTAGAAGATATCGGCAAAGCTCGGTGCGATCATCACCTGGATACCGTAATCGGCCAGTGCCCATGGGGCATGCTCGCGAGATGAGCCACAGCCGAAGTTTTCGCGTGCCAGCAAAATGCTGGCACCTTGGTAGCGTGGCGCATTCATCACAAACTCAGGGTTTGGCTGCTCGCCGGCATCGTCGAGGAAGCGCCAGTCATGGAACAGGTGCTTGCCAAAACCAGTGCGGGTCACTTTCTGCAGAAACTGCTTGGGGATGATGGCATCGGTATCGACGTTGGCGGCATCCAAAGGAACGACCAAACCGGTGTGTTGTTTAAATCCTGTCATTGTCTCGTTCCTTCTCTTAAGCCGTCACTGCAACGTTGTCTAGTTCGCGAATATCAACAAAGTGGCCGGCACACGCCGCCGCTGCCGCCATCGCTGGGCTCACCAAGTGGGTACGACCGTCACGGCCCTGACGGCCTTCGAAGTTACGGTTACTGGTTGAGGCGCAGCGCTCGCCCGGGCCCAGGCGGTCATTGTTCATGGCTAGGCACATTGAACAACCCGGCAGGCGCCATTCAAAACCGGCTTCGATGAAGATCTTGTCCAGGCCTTCTTTTTCAGCCTGAGCTTTCACCTGCTCCGAGCCAGGAACGACCAATGCCTGTACGTTGGCGGCGACTTTGCGGCCTTTGGCAATGGCCGCGGCGGCACGCATGTCCTCGATACGCGAGTTGGTACAAGAGCCGATGAATACTTTGTCGATAGCAAAGTCAGACAGCTTCTTGCCGGCTTCCAAGCCCATGTAAGCCAATGCTTTTTCTGCAGATGCTTGCTCGACCGGATCGGCAAAGTCAGACGGCGCCGGAATGGGTTGAACGACAGCAATCACTTGGCCTGGGTTAGTGCCCCAGGTGACCTGCGGTTTGATGTCTTTGGCATCAAGGGTGACCACGGTGTCGAACTTGGCATCGTCGTCAGTTTTCAGGGTCTTCCAGTATTCGATAGCTGCTTCTAGATCGTCACCCGCCGGTGAGAACTTGCGATCTTTGATGTAATCGAAAGTGGTTTGGTCTGGGGCGATCAGACCGGCTTTGGCACCGAGCTCGATAGCCATGTTGCAGACCGTCATGCGGCCTTCCATGGTCAGGTCGGTAATGGCTTCACCGCAGAACTCCACCACGTGGCCGGTACCGCCGGCTGCCGTGGTCTTGCCGATGATTGCCAGTACGATGTCTTTGGCGGTAATGCCTTCAGCCACCTTGCCTTTGACTTCGATTTTCATCGTCTTGGCGCGGGCTTGCTTGAGGGTTTGGGTCGCCAGTACATGCTCGACTTCCGAAGTTCCGATACCGAAGGCCAGTGAGCCGAATGCACCGTGGGTCGCGGTGTGCGAGTCACCACAGACAATCGTCATGCCCGGCAGGGTGATGCCCAGCTCGGGGCCCATGACATGGACGATGCCTTGATATTTGTGGTTCAAGTCATAAAGGGTGACGCCGAACTCTTCACAGTTCTTGGCCAGGGTTTCCATCTGGATCCTGGCCATTTCGCCAGAGGCCTTGATGTCTTTGGTCTGGGTCGAGACGTTGTGGTCCATGGTGGCGAAGGTTTTGCCCACCTGGCGTACCTTGCGGCCTTTTTCACGCAAGCCGTCGAAGGCTTGCGGTGAAGTTACCTCGTGCACCAAATGGCGGTCGATGTATAGGATCGGGTTCTCGCCTTCGGCGGCAACCGCAACGTGGGCATCGTAGATTTTTTCGTATAGCGTCTGAGGCGCTTTGGTCGTAGACATTGCTCGTTTGCTCCTTGCTGCGATTAGGCTTGGCGGACGTACTGGGCGATCTTGTCGCCCATTTCGCTGGTGCTCAGTGCCGGGCCGTTGCCCGCTAGGTCTGCGGTGAGTTCACCGGCTTCCAGTGCTTGCGATACCGCTTGTTCGATAGCGCGTGCCGCCTGCTCTTCGCCCAGGCTGTAGCGCAGCATCAGGGCGGCAGACAGGATTTGTGCGACTGGGTTGGCAATGTTTTTGCCAGCGATATCTGGTGCCGAGCCGCCAGCTGGTTCGTACATGCCGAACTTGTCCTGGTTCAGGCTGGCGGAAGGTAGCATCCCCATCGAACCGGTGATCATCGCGCATTCGTCCGAGATGATGTCGCCGAAGATGTTCGAGCACAGCATTACGTCGAATTGCGAGGGATCCTTGATCAGCTGCATGGTCGCGTTGTCGATGTACATGTGGTTCAGTGTGACTTCCGGGTAGTCTTTGGCCACTTCCTCAACCACTTCACGCCATAGGATAGAGCTCTGCAAGACGTTGGCTTTATCGATGGAGTACACGTTCTTGTTACGCAGCATCGCTGACTCGAACGCGATACGGGCAATACGCTCGATTTCAAAGCGGTGGTAAATTTCGGTGTCGTAGGCTTTCTCTTGAGGCCCTTCCCCCTCGCGGCCTTTTGGCTGGCCGAAGTAGATACCGCCGGTTAGCTCGCGGACAACAACGATATCGAAGCCACGCTCGGAGATATCGGCACGTAATGGCGAGAACGCCTCCAGGCCACTGTGGATCTGCGCCGGGCGCAGGTTACAGAACAGCTGGAAGTGCTTGCGTAGCGGTAGCAGAGCGCCGCGCTCTGGCTGATCATTAGGTGCAAGGTGCTCCCACTTCGGGCCGCCTACCGAGCCAAACAGGATCGCATCGGAGTCTTCGCAGCCTTTCAGTGTTGCTTCCGGTAGCGGGCAACCATGGTTGTCGATGGCAATACCGCCGACATCAAATTCGCTGCACGTTAGGGTGAAGCCAAATTTTTCCTGCACAGCGTCCAGCACTTTGTGGGCCTGCTGCATGACTTCTGGGCCAATACCGTCACCCGGTAGAACGGCAATCTTATATGTACCTGCCATGGTTATACTGTCTCCATTTGGGATTTCTGTTTAATTTCTGCAATCTTATCGGCGCGATGAATGCTGTTGATCACGTGAAGTAGTGCTTGCCCTGATGCTTCGACAATGTCGGTCGCCAAGCCGGTACCGTGGTACTTGCGGCCTTTGTAGTTGGCGATGATGTCGGCTTGGCCCAGGCCATCCTCCCCCTCGCCTTTGGCGGTGAGGTCAAATTTATCCAATACGATGTCGTAGCCGGTCAGGCGGTAGATACACTGGTATAGCGCATCAACCGGGCCGTTGCCGACCGCGGCTTCGCATTTTTCCTCGTCGCCACACTGCAGCTTGATGCTGGTGGTTGCCATCACGCTGCCCGACTGGACGCTCAGGTAATTCAGCTTGAAGAAGTCATCTTCTTCACGCAGGTTGGCAAAATGCATCAGCGCTTCCAGATCGTAGTCGAAGACTTGGCCCTTGCGGTCGGCCAGCTTCAGGAAGTCGGCGTATAGGGTATCTAGATCGTATTCGTTTTCGGTGTAGCCCAGCGCATCCATGTGGCTCTTCACTGCCGCACGGCCCGAGCGCGATGTCAGGTTCAGGGCTTGGTTCTTGAGACCAATCGACTCCGGGGTCATGATCTCGTACGTATTCTTGTTCTTCAGCATGCCATCTTGGTGGATGCCCGAAGAGTGGCTGAAGGCGTTGGCACCGACGATCGCCTTGTTGGCCTGCACCGGCATGTTGCACAGCTGGCTGACCATCTTGCTGGTACGGTGGATTTCGTCGTGCTTGATATTGGTGTGGACACCCAGCAACTCGGCGCGGGTCTTGATGATCATGGCGATCTCTTCCAGCGAGCAGTTACCGGCCCGCTCGCCGATACCGTTGATGGTCCCTTCGACCTGGCGGGCACCGGCCTGGACGGCCGCCATCGAGTTGGCTACCGACATGCCAAGGTCGTCGTGGCAGTGCACCGAGATAATTGCCTTGTCGATATTGGGGACGCGCTCGAACAGCTGGGAGATGATACCGCCGAACTCGCTTGGCAAGGTATAGCCAACCGTGTCTGGGATATTGATGGTGCTGGCACCGGCATTGATAGCCGCTTCTACCATGCGGCATAGGTTGTCGATCGGGGTGCGGCCGGCATCCTCGCACGAGAACTCGACATCGTCGGTATAGTTGCGGGCACGCTTGACGGCAGCGACACCCATCTCAATCACGTCATCATAGCTGCGGCGCAGTTTGTCCTGGACGTGGACCGTCGAGGTGGAGATGAACGTGTGGATCCGGAATGCCTCGGCCACTTTCAATGACTCGGCAGCCACATCGATGTCTTTGGCGACAGCGCGGGACAGGGCACAGACCCGACTGTTCTTGATGTGTTTGGCAATGGTCTGGACTGATTCGAAGTCGCCCGGGGAGGACACAGGGAAGCCAGCTTCGATAACATCAACCCCGAGGCGTTCAAGGGCATAAGCGATCTGCAGTTTTTCTTTCACCGTCAGGCTGGCTGATAGCGCCTGTTCACCGTCCCGTAACGTGGTATCGAAAATGATAACCTGATCTTTCATTGCAACTTCCTTTCATTGGCTGCCGGTATCGGCGTGGTCCGCATCCGCTTGCGCTGGCCTGTATAAGAAAAAACCCGCGCAGTGTGCGCGGGTTTTTTGAATTCTTAGTGGTGTTTCCCACCCATAAGCTACCCGCGCGATCTTGTCACGATAAGGAGGAGGCTTAGGAGAAGAGATGAGAAACGTGTTTTCATAATTGAAATATATCCACAAACTTGGTTAACAAATGAATACCAAATAGACAGGTAGACCGTCAACCCCAAATTGCATGTTTATTTTCATTTTATGGTTATTGAGTTGATATTTCGTGGCTATGATGACAAATCAGACCAGTTGTATTCACGGTGGCCGAGGCGGAATGGTTTGGACTGGCCGCAGCAACGGACCGACGCGAATGTTATTTCTTTGTTGGTGTCACATCAAAGAGAGAAAATCTCTCTTAATATTAAAATTAATCAATTGATTAAATTGTGGGGAATTAATGCCCTGTTAGTCTGATGGGCAAAGCTTAAAATTAATCAACTGATTAATTGAACGACATGGAAGCAAAATGTGCGCAAGAACAACGGTCTTACGGAGGCATCATGGTGGGTAAAACGGGGCGTCCCGTCGGGGATTCCGATGCCAGGGAGCGGTTGATTGTCGAGGCGAGGAAACTGTTTGTCAGTTTGCCTTACAGCAAGGTGTCGACACGGATGATTGCGAGCCGTGCTGATGTGAACGTGGCGTTGATCCGCTATTACTTTGCCAGCAAGGCTGGCTTGTACGAAGCCATGTTGAGAGAAACGATCACCCCTATCCATGCGCAGTTGAAAGTAACCTTGAACAAGGGGGACTTTGCCTCGATCGGTGATTTGATGCGTACCTATTACCGTATCATGGCGCCAAACCCGGATATGCCTAAGTTGATCGCGCGAGCCATGATGATGGAGCCAGCAGATCTCCAGCGCCAGACGATGGAAAAGATCTTCAACGAGGTGGCGCGTCCAGCAATTGAAGTCATGTTTCTGCAACTGCAAAAGCAGGGTGTGCTAAGGGGGGACGTCTGCCCGGACAAGGCGAGAATGAGTTTTATCAGTTTGATGGTATTCCCCTTTCTCATTCCACCTTCTTTGCTGACATTACAAAACATTGAGATGGACGAAACGTACCTGGCCGAACTGGCTGAGCATAATGTCAACCTGCTTGTGCGTGGCCTGACGATGCCGAAGGAAGAGAATAAATCATGCTGAAAAATCGAAAATTTCTCCTGTTTCCTGCTGTACTGATCGGCGTGGTGATATTGGTAATGGCCATCAATCTACGTCCGTCACCAGAGGTGAAACCGACGCTGGAGCGGGCCCGGGTGGTGGACGTGATCAATCTCGAGCAGCAATTGCTTGCCCCCGAGGCGGCCGGTTTTGGCCGGGTGGCGCCCAAGGTTGAATGGCAGGCCATCGCTGAAGTCTCGGGCAAGGTGGTATATCGCCACCCTGACTTGAACAAGGGGCGGGTGCTTGATGCCGGAACGGTCTTGCTCAAAATAGACCCGTTGGATTATGAACTGCGCTTGGCGCAGGCCGAAGCGGATGTTAGTGCCAGCCAGGCACAACTGGCCAAGCTGGCCCAAGAAGAGCAGAACCTCAAAACGACCCTCAAGATTGAAAAAAATCGATTGGCAATCAGCAAGAAAGAGCTGGCGCGTAAGCAGGAGCTGCGTACCAAGGGGCTGACCTCACAGTCGACGGTGGATCTCGAGCAGCAGAATACGTTGGCCAGTCAGAAAGTGGTCCAGGAAATTGAAAACCAGCTCATTGTGCTGCCCAACGAGCGCAAGGTGACCCAGGCTCAGCTGGAAGTGAACTTGTCGCGGGTCAGCGAGGCGCAACGAGCACTGGAAAAAACCGTGATCTCCCTGCCGGTTGATGCCCGGATATCCAGTGTGGATATCGAACAGGATCAGGTGGTCAATACCCAGCAGGTGATGGTGGTGGCCCACGGTATCGACACGGTGGAAATTGATGCCCAGATTGCCCTGCATGACATGCAGGTCCTGGCTGCGAGCCTGACCCAGTATACCGCCCATGCCGATGGTAAGCCGCGCGCCGATCAGCTTGATCTCAGTGCCCGCATCCAGCTCTCAAGCGGCAGCTTCATCCAGCAATGGCCAGCCAAAGTGACCCGCATCAGTGACACGGTCAATGCCAATCAGGCCACCGTCGGGGTGATCCTCGAGGTGGATCAGGACTACAGCCAGCTGTCACCGGAAACCGCTCCGCCTTTGGTCAATGGCATGTTTGTCGAAGCGCGACTGTCAGGTCAGCCCAACCCGCACTGGGTGATCCCGGAGCGAGCCCTGCATGGTGACAAAGTCTATTTGGTCGATGGTGGCAGCAATTTGAAAATACAGCCGGTGACCGTGCTGTTTCGCCGCAGTGGCCAAGTGGCGATCAGCGGTGATCTGGCGTCCGGTACTCAGCTGGTGGTCAATGACCTGTTGCCCGCAGTCGCCGGCATGGCGCTGAAGGTTGTGACGGTCAACGGCAAGTCGGTTGAAGAGGCTCAGGCTCAAGGCCAAGATCAGGAGCACGAGCAGGAGCCGGCATCATGATCCGTTACTTCTCCCGCCATCCGACGGCTGCCAACTTGATGATGCTGGCACTGATTATCCTCGGTCTGGTGTCGCTGCCGAAAATTAAGCGTGAAACCTTTCCGGAGTTTTCTCCGCCCTACATCATTGCCTCGGTGGTGTATCCCGGTGCCTCGCCACAGGAAGTGGAAGAGAGCATCTGTATGCGGATGGAAGATGCCGTCGACGGGCTGGCCAATATTGTCGAGACCCGGTGTGAAGCGGTGGAGGGATCGGCGTCGCTGATCCTCAAGCTGACCAATAGCGAGGTGGTTTCGCGGATGCTGGTGGACGTCCAGACTCAGATCAATGCGATTAATGATTTCCCGACTGAAATCGAATCGCCGATTGTCCGAGAGTTGGACTGGAACGAGCCGGTGGTCGATGTTGCGATCAAAGCCGATACCAGCTTGCCGCACCTCAAAGCCTATGCCGAGCAGCTCAAGCGGACCCTCAAGCTTGACTACGGTGTCTCGCTGGTCGAAGTCAGTGGTTTTTCTGATCACCAGCTCAGGGTGGAGCTTGATGAGGTGGCAATTCGCCAGCTTGGCTTGAGTGTCAGTGATATCGCCAGCAAGCTGAGTCGGCAAAACATCAAGCTACCAAGCGGAAATATTGAGCTGGCAGACCGTAACTTGCTGATCCGTTTCGATGAGCAGAAAATTACCCCGGAGACCATAGCCCGCACGGTAGTCGGTGCTGATACCCAGGGAGCGGTGCTGCGGCTGGGGGATGTGGCGACCATCACCGACCGTTTTGCGCTGGATGAGCAGAAGGTGCTGTTCGATGGTGTACCGGCGGCCATGTTGCGAGTCAGCAAGAACAAGGCCGATGATGCGCTGCGGATCAAAGAGCGGGTCGAAGCGTTTGTCGAAGCCGAAAACCAGCGCGCACCGACCGGGGTCACCCTGACCCTGACCAACGATCTGTCATCGCTGCTTTGGGATCGCCTGACCATGATGGTCAAAAATGGCTGGCAGGGGGTTATCTTGGTCTTTGCCGTGATGTGGCTGTTCTTCTCGTTCCGCTATTCGTTTTGGATCGCGGCAGGCCTGCCGGTCGCTTTTCTCGGCAGCATGTTCCTGATGGCGACCTTTTCCCTGTCGATCAACATCATGTCTCTGGTGGGCTTGCTGATGGCCATCGGGATCATGATGGATGATGCGATCGTGATATCTGAGTCCATCGCCTCCCATCTTGATCGCGGCCAGAAGATCCAGGATGCGGTGTACAACGGGGTCAAGAAAGTGCTGCCGGGGGTGGTGTCGTCGTTTCTCACCACCATCTGTATTTTCGGTAGCCTGATTTTCCTGGAAGGGGAAATGGGGGCGGTATTGCGGGTGGTGCCGCAGGTACTGATCTTGGTGTTGTCGATCAGCTTGGTTGAAGCCTTCTTGATTTTGCCGAGCCACCTCAGCCATTCACTGCATCGCCAGAAGCAGGAGCGGCGGCCGCCGCGCTGGAAGCAGAGTTTCCTGGCCCGCTTTGAGCGGTTTCGTAATGAGTACTTGGTCAAGATGGTAACCCTCGTGGTGCAGTGGCGTTACCTGTTTGTCGGCGGGGTGATTGGCCTGCTGTTTGCCTCCTTTGCCTTGTTGGCGGGCGGCGGTTTGAAGTTCGTCGGTTTCCCTGAGCTCGATGGTGATATTGCCGAAGCGAGGATCATCCTGCCACCGGGCTCGACACTCAGCCAGACCGAGGCGGTGGTTGATGTCATTGTGGCTTCAGCCAAACGTCTCAATGAGCAGTGGAGTGAGCGCAACGAAGGCGGAGTCTCGCTGGTGAGCAACATCACCGAGCAGTTTAACTTCAACGCCGATGCCGACGAGAATGGACCGCATGTGGCAACTGTCCGGCTTGATCTGCTCAGTGCCGAGATCCGCAATAGTTTGATTGATGAGTTCATCGATGCCTGGCGGGAAGATGTTGGCGAACTGGCAGCGCCGGTGGCTTTGGTTTACAAACAGCCAATGATGGGGCCTGGTGGGCGTGCCATTGAGGTACGGATGCAGCACGATGATTTGGCGATGCTCAAGGCTGCTTCTGTCGAAACCCAACAGTTCTTCAATGAGTTTGCTGGTGTATCGGGAGTACTGGATGATATGCGGATGGGTAAGCCGGAAGTGCTGATACGCTTACGCCCAGGGGCAGAGGCTTTCGGTGTCGACGGCCAGATGATTGCTTCCCAGCTCCGGGCTGCCTATTTTGGCCAGACTGCCGATGAAATCCAGATCGGACCTGAGAATATCGAAATCGAAGTGATGTTCAACAAGGAGCGGGCGGCGGATCTGCAAAACTTATCGAGCTTCCCGATCATATTATCCGACGGTAGCCAGATCCCATTGGCCTCGGTGGCGATCCTCGAGCACCAGCGTAACTATGTCCGTATCCAGCGCATTAACGGACTTCGCACCCTCAGTGTCTACGGCGATCTGCAAGAGAGTGTGATCAGCTCCGGTGAGGTGCTGGGTCAGTTCAGGGCCAAACTGATGCCGAAACTGCAGCAAGATTACCCAGGACTCCGGTTTGACTTCGAAGGTGCGGCCAAGGACACCGCGGAAACCGGCCAGTCGATGGCGACAGGGTTTGTGCTGGGGATCTTCGGCGTGTTTGTGATCCTCAGCTTCCAGTTCCGCAGCTATCTCGAGCCGTTTGTGGTGCTACTGGCGATCCCCCTGGCACTGATCGGGGTATTCTGGGGCCACTTGCTGCTGGGGCACCCGTTGAGTATGCCGAGTATGATGGGCTTTGTATCGCTGGCCGGTGTGGTGGTCAATGACTCTATCTTGCTGGTGCAGTACATCCGCCACCACCTCGATGATGGCGATGATATCGAGAGGGCTGTGGTACAAGCGAGTCGCGAGCGTTTCCGGGCGGTGTTCCTTACCTCGCTGACCACGGCAGCCGGCTTGTTGCCGCTGATGCTGGAAACCAGCCTGCAGGCCCAGGTCATCAAGCCCCTGGTGATCTCGATTGTGTTCGGGATTTTCACCTCGACCTTGCTGGTGCTGTTCATGATCCCGGCGGCTTATGTCATTTTATCTGACTTCAAGTTGGTCCATCGCCACGAAAAATTAGTCTCTGCGTAGCGCTTCATTCACAATGGCTACAGATAATCCTTCCGCTGTACTTTTTGATAAAGGACACGGAAGGATTGTCATTATCCCTCCTCCAAAGCGTCACTGCGCTGTCATATCCCTTTCCTAATCTGAACAAGAGTTAATCAGCTTAGGAGCTGGACAATGACCTTACTGACACCGTTACAGCGAATGGATTACGCCTTTTCGACACTTTGCCTTTGTCATCGTTTCAACATTCAGGTTGCGCGATTTAGCCGTGCGGTTTCCCACACCGGGGACGGTCACCTATATGTGATTTTCGCGCTAATGATATGGGGCGCCGATGTCGAGCAGGGAGCCGATGTGGTGAAAACCGGGTTGCAGGCCTTTGCCTTGGAGGTGCCCGTTTACCTGCTCCTTAAATATAGTTTGAAGCGGCGCCGCCCGGAGGCACTGCCAAGTTTTGTCACGCCGTCGGACAAGTACAGCCTGCCATCGGGCCATACCACGGCAGCGTTTGTCATGGCCTCGCTCATCACCGCCTTCTACCCGGATACCTCGTGGTTTATCTGGCCGTGGGCGGTAGCGATAGGTTTTTCCCGGGTACTGCTTGGTGTCCACTACATTACCGATGTGATTGCAGGAGCCCTGCTGGGCATCTTCTGTTTCCAGCTGGTGAGCTTTTGAGGAGTCGCCGATCAATGAAGATCCTTTATGGTGTCCAGGGAACGGGCAACGGCCATATTTCAAGGGCCCGCGAAATGGCCAGGGCATTTTCGACGTTAGGCGCCGAGGTTGACTTTCTGTTTACGGGGCGACCGGATAACCGATATTTTGATATGGATTGCTTTGGCCAGTATCAGGTTCGCCGCGGGCTGACTTTCGTGACGGAAAATGGTGAAGTGAACCGCTGGAAAACCCTGGCCAACAATCATATCACCACTTTCCTGCACGATGTCCGTAGCCTCGATGTGTCCGGCTATGATGTGGTGCTCAATGATTTCGAGCCGGTGTCGGCTTGGGCGGCCAGAAGGCAGAAAGTACACAGTATCGGTATTAGTCATCAGAATGCTTTTCTGTGCGATATCCCGACTCAGGGGCGGAGCTGGGTTGATGCTATGGTGCTCCGCGGCTTTGCCCCGACAGCTCAGCAACTAGGGGTGCACTGGTTCCACTTCAACCAGATGATCCTGCCGCCGATTGTGCCTTTGCATGTAGCACCGGTGGGCCATGACCAGTCGGTGTTGGTTTATCTCCCGTTCGAAAATTTGCAAGCTGTACTCGAGTTGTTGACTCGCTTCACTCAGGTGCATTTTTATTGTTACCACCCTGATGCCGTGGAAGACCGTGAGTATAGTAATGTCAGCGTTCGTCAGCTTAACCGGGAGAGCTTTCATCAGCGTTTGCATCAATGTTGCGGAGTGATTGCCAATGGCGGTTTCGAACTGCCGTCCGAGGCGATGAGCCTAGGCAAGAAATTGTTGCTCAAACCGCTGCATGGCCAGTATGAGCAGATCAGCAATGTGATGACTCTCGAGATGATGGGGTTGGCCCGTTCGATGAGCTATTTGGATCCGGCGGCGGTCAGAAATTGGTTGGACTGCGGCTCGGTCGGAGCGGTGACCGTGCCGGATGTGGCGATGGGCATTGCACGCTGGGTACTATCGGGTAACTGGCATCACTGTGATGAATTATGGCTGCAGCTTTGGGAGAGGGTCGAGTATCCGGAGGTGGTCCAAGAGGCGATGGTCGAATGGTGCACTCATTATCCCCCCAACCATAAGCATTCAGCGATAACGACGTTATAACCCCGCTGTATTGACTCTTGGAGAAAAGGCCGCTTAAGGCCTTTTTTTGTCTCTTCTAACTCTTTAATTTTGCTTATAATTGAAGCTTTATTTTAATTATAGATATTTTAGGTTTTTTTATGATGAAGGTAAGGTGTTGATAGTTAAGTGTTTGTATTCTGAATTGAGCTTTTTATATATCAATGCATCAATTTGCTGATACTTGCCTATTTATTTCGTCAATCTATTTGAAACATACTGGCACCACCCCGAGAGAGGGAGTCAGTTTTCAGAGGCATTGGAATGCCCAGTTATTCACCGGCGGCATAACGGATTTTGCCCCATAACGGTAATCTATAGAGGCAAATAATGGCACGCAAGAATGCACCGATTCATCCTGCAGATGGCTACAAAATGGAATCCAACTTACGCAGCGTCGATCTCAATTTGTTGACCGTGTTCGATGCGGTTATGCAGGAACAAAATATCACCCGCGCGGCACATAACCTGGGTATGTCCCAGCCAGCAGTCAGTAATGCTGTCGCCCGCCTGAAGGTAATGTTCAACGATGAATTGTTTATTCGCCACGGGCGAGGGATCCAACCGACCCTGCGTGCCAAGCAGCTTTTTGGCCCACTGCGCCAAGCCTTGCAGTTGGTGAAGAATGAGCTGCCATCATCCATTTTTTCACCGGACACCTCGACCCGCACTTTCAAACTGGCGGTTTGCAGTCCATCGGACATGCGTTTTGCGCCACGGATCCTGAGTAATGTGGCTGAGCAGGCCCCCTATGTCAGGGTACTGGTGGAAGCCGAACTGGATGCTGAGCTGCCACAGAAGATGCGCTACCAGGACATTGATTTTGTCATTGACTATGCGCGCTTTGATGAGCCGGGGTTCTGTAGTACCGAGCTGTTCACCGATGAGTTGGTTGTGGTCGCGGCCGGTAATCATCCGCGTATTGGCGAGGCGCTTACAGAGACTGAGTTTGCCCAGGAGCAGCATGCGGTCATGAAGTCGATCCCAGGGGTGAAGATGTTTGCCGATCACATTTACCGCAGTCACACCAGCTATCAGGAAGCTTACCAGGGCGCAAGCCTGAGCAACATTATGTATGTTGTCAGCCAGTCTGAGCTGATTGCCGTGGTACCACGTTGGCTGGCCAACGTCACCGCCGCCAGCCAGCAGCTGAAGGTTTTGCCATTGCCGGTGGAATCACACAAGATTGCTGGGTATCTCAGCTGGCATGAGTCATCACAAAAGGACAAAGGCCATATCTGGATGCGCGATCAGTTGCTGTCGGTATGTGGTGACAGCTCGATCTAAACCGCTCGCCGTTGCCTTTGCGAAAAGAAGCCAGCACTTGCTGGCTTCTCTGTTTCGCAGCAAGCCCGAGTGTACCGTTATACTGTAAGTAGGCGGATAGTTAGACGTATTTCCTTACACTTTGTAGCCATGCTATTAGGGAAAGGTAGAGCCTTTGTAATATCTGGCTTTTCAATTCTGGTCGTACCAGAGAAATAGGGATTTTGTGAGCTCACGGAGTTGCCTTTTTCCCTGCGTCACGGGTAGACTCCCCAGCGGAATAGGCTTACAGGTGTAAGCCCGAATGGCAGAGTAGTTATGGCTAAACGTGAATTTCATATCGTCAACCGTATTCGTTCTCAAGTTGAGCGTTTAGGTGATCAGGTTGCATTACGCCACCAAGTGGCAGGTCAATGGCAGGATATCCGCTGGAGCGAGTTTGGCGAGCAGATCCAACAGCTGGCGCTGGCCATGGTTGGGCATGGTCTGAATGTCCAAGACAAGGTCGGTATTTTCTCCAACAACATGCCACGATGGACAGTGGCTGACTTTGCAACTCTCTACAACCGAGCCGTAACTGTCCCTATTTACCCTACCAACACGCCGCAGCAGGCCGCATACATCATCAATGATGCCGGGATCCGTATTCTGTTTGTCGGCGAGCAGGCCCAGCTCGATGCCGCAGTTTCCGTAGCGGGCGATTGCCCGGAGCTGGAGCATATCGTGGTAATGGGAGAAGTGGAAAGCCTGACCGAGCACCCGCTGGTGATCCGCTTTGACGATTTTGTGGCGGCTGCCGACTCAGCAGCCAATGAAACCCTGGCACAGCGCCTTGACGAAGCGGCCATGGACGATCTGCTGACGCTGATTTACACCTCGGGCACCACCGGGACGCCAAAAGGTGTCATGCTAGACTACGCCAACATAGCCTCCCAGATCGAGGGCCACGACCAGACGCTGGCTTTGGAAGAAGGCGATGTGTCGCTGTGTTTCCTTCCTCTGTCGCATGTTTTTGAGCGTGCGTGGACCTTCTATGTCCTGCATCGCGGCGGGGTGAACTGCTACCTCGCCGATACCAACCTGCTAAAAGAAGCCTTGGCCGAAGTGAAGCCGAATGTCATGGCGGCAGTACCAAGGGTCTACGAGAAGATTTATTCAACCGTCCACGACAAAGTGGCCCGTGCCCCTTTCCAGCGCAAGGTGATCTTCACTTGGGCGGTAAACATGGGCGCTCGTATGGCTCTAGCTCGCCAGGAGTGCCGTGAACCGTCATGGCTGCTGAAGAAGAGCCATGCGCTGGCGGATAAGCTGGTGCTGTCCAAGCTACGTGCCATCCTGGGTGGTAACATCAAGTTTATGCCGTGTGGGGGAGCCAAGCTCGACGAGAGCATCGGTCGCTTCTTCCACGCTATCGGTATCAATGTCAAACTGGGCTACGGTATGACCGAGACCACGGCGACCGTATCGTGCTGGGATGACAAGTGCTTTAACCCGGATTCGATCGGCATGCCGATGCCGGGCGCCGAAGTCAAGATCGGCGACAACAACGAAATCTTGGTTCGCGGCCCGATGGTCATGCGCGGCTATTACAACATGCCGGAAGAAACCGCCAAGAACTTTACTGAAGACGGCTTCTTAAAGACCGGAGATGCCGGCCATATCGATGCCGATGGCAACTTGTTCATTACCGATCGCATCAAGGAGCTGATGAAGACCTCTGGCGGTAAATACATTGCCCCGCAGGTGATCGAAGGCACGATTGGTAAAGACCATTTCATCGAGCAAATCGCAGTGATAGCCGATACTCGTAAGTTTGTCTCGGCTTTGATTGTGCCATGTTTCGAAACTCTGGAAGAGCATGCCCGTGAGCTCAATATCAAGTACCAGGATCGGATGGAGCTGATCAAGCACAACCAGATCATCGAGCTGATCGAGAAACGCGTGGTAGAGCTGCAGAAAGACTTGGCCCGCTTTGAGCAAGTGAAGAAGTTTACCCTGCTGCCGAGTGCGTTCTCGATGGATAAAGGCGAGCTGACACCGACCCAGAAACTGCGTCGCAAGGTGATCCAGGATCGTTACCACCAGCAAATTGAGCGCATGTACGAAGAAAGCCACAAAGCGGCGAAGTAATTGTATCTCATCCCTGTAAAGGAGAGCTCCGGCTCTCCTTTTTTATTGCCTGTTGAAAGGTGTGGGCGAGGAGTGAGGTGCTCGAGCCCCTTGCCGTAGGGCAAAGGAGAACGTGCCAGCTGGTTCGAGCAGTTAAACATGCTGCCAGAGTGGGGGTTGGCGGGGCATTATCTTACTCTGGCTCTATTGGTTGGCTATTATCTTGATGAATATTTACTCATTTTAGAGGAAATGTGTTAACTGCCTTCGCACGATAGACTTGTTTGCTAAAAAAACGTTACAGTTGTTGCGGATTACTGCTCGTGTTATGACACGGAGCAGAACACATAGCATGAAAACATCACTTGATTTCATTTTATTAGGCTAAAAATAAGCCCTAACTATGTTATATCAGCCTGTATAGCTAATTGAAGCCGCCGTGTATCTCGAGGCTGCTGTATTCCAATTGCAGGCTAGCGCAACCCGTGCTGACCCCTTGCCTGTTTGCTCCTCCAGCCTAACAGGCAGGCTCAGGCCGCTAGCCAAGATCTCTGGAATGAATTAGCTATGCAGGGTGGTATACGCGACCTGGAGGCAGAAATATGGAAATGTTGTCCGGCGCCGATATGATCGTCCGTTCGATGATCGATCAAGGCGTGAAACATATCTTCGGATACCCTGGTGGTTCAGTACTTGATATTTACGATGCGCTGCATGAGAAAAGCGATATCGAACACGTACTGGTCCGCCACGAGCAAGCGGCAGTGCACATGGCCGACGGTTATGCCCGTGCTACGGGTGAGGTCGGTGTGGTACTGGTAACGTCTGGCCCGGGGGCGACCAACGCGATCACTGGTATCGCTACCGCGTATATGGACTCCATTCCTATGGTCGTACTTTCCGGCCAGGTCATGAGCAACCTCATTGGCAACGATGCCTTCCAGGAGTGTGACATGGTAGGGATCTCCCGCCCTGTCGTTAAACACAGCTTCTTGGTGAAAAAGCCGGAAGATATCCCTGCGATCATCAAAAAAGCCTTCTACATTGCCTCTAGCGGCCGTCCTGGCCCTGTGGTTATCGATATTCCCAAAGATATGCTCAATCCGGCTCAGAACTTCCCGTACAAGTATCCTGAGTCGATAGTGATGCGTTCTTACAACCCGACCACTCAGGGTCACAAGGGGCAGATCAAGCGCGGCCTCAAAGCCTTGCTGGCCGCTAAGAAGCCGGTGTTGTATGTCGGTGGCGGGGCCATCATGGCCGACTGTAGCCCGCAGTTGCTCAAGCTGGCCGAAAGCTTGAATATCCCGGTAGTAAATACCCTGATGGGGCTGGGCGCTTTTCCGGGCTCGCACAGGAACAACCTAGGTATGCTAGGCATGCACGGTACCTACGAAGCCAATATGGCGATGCACAACTCGGATTTGATTTTTGGTGTCGGTGTCCGTTTTGACGATCGTACGACCAACAACGTCGAGAAGTACTGCCCCAATGCCACTATCATGCACATTGATGTCGACCCATCATCCATTTCCAAGACCATCTCGGCAGATATCCCGATTGTCGGCTCGGCGGATACGGTGCTGAACTGCATGCTTAAGATGCTAGATGAGCAAAACAGCCATAGCGATGATGCCGCCATTGATGAGTGGTGGAGCGAAATCGAATCTTGGCGTGGCCGTCAGTGCCTGAGCTACAAAAAGGATAACGAGCGTATCAAGCCGCAGGAGGTGATTGAAGTGCTGCACCGGCTGACGGATGGCGATGCTTATGTGGCGTCGGATGTGGGGCAGCACCAGATGTTTGCCGCCCTGTATTACCCGTTTGACAAGCCGCGTCGCTGGATCAACTCCGGTGGCCTTGGCACCATGGGCTTTGGCTTGCCTGCTGCTATGGGGGTGAAGTTCGCTCTGCCGGATGCCGAAGTGGTCTGTGTGACCGGTGATGGCAGTATCCAGATGAACATCCAGGAGCTTTCTACGGCATTGCAGTACGATATTCCGGTTAAGATTATCAATCTCAACAACCGTTTTTTGGGCATGGTCAAGCAATGGCAGGATATGATTTATCAGGGGCGCCACTCCCATTCCTACATGGACTCGGTACCTGACTTTGCGGCTATTGCCGAGGCTTATGGCCATGTCGGGGTCCGGATTTCCGATCCTAGCAAACTGGAAGAAGAGCTGGAGAAGGCACTGGCGCTGAAAGATCGCCTGGTCTTTATCGATATCAGTGTCGACGAGACTGAGCATGTCTACCCAATGTTGATCCGTGGCGGGTCGATGAGCGAAATGTGGCTGAGTAAAACGGAGAGAACGTAATTATGCGCAGGATTGTATCAGTACTTCTTGAAAATGAACCGGGCGCATTGTCACGGGTTGTGGGGTTGTTTTCGCAGCGGGGCTACAATATTGAGTCGTTGACCGTAGCGCCGACAGATGATGCGACACTTTCGCGTTTGAATATAACAACCAATGTCGAGGATGATGCGGCACTGGAGCAAATCGAAAAGCAGCTGCATAAGCTGATTGATATTCTCAAGGTCAGCAATGTCACCGAAAGTGAGCACATCGAGCGTGAGCTGATGCTGGTTAAGGTTAAGGCCAGTGGTTTTGCTCGTGCTGAGGTCAAGCGTACCGCAGATATTTTCCGCGGGCAGATTGTCGATGTGACCAGTCAGATCTATACCGTGCAGTTGGCGGGCGCCAGCGAGAAGCTGGATGCCTTTTTATCGGCTGTCGGTGAAGCGACTGAAATTATCGAAGTCGCGCGCAGTGGGGTAGTCGGTATTGCCAGGGGGGAGCGGGCGCTCAAGGCCTAGCCCTTCCGTAAACTGTATCATGACTAATACACCCGGTGTTTTCACCGGGTGTTGTCTTATGGTCACCCTGAAAGTCTAGCCTTATTAGACTAAAGTCTAATAAGGCTAGGTGCCAACTGGGTCGTATGGCACTAGGGGGAATCGATGAACGGTAAATTTCTGGCAAGGCTGACAGTACTCACCCTGTTTTTACTTGGCTTTAATGTTAGCGCCTTGTACTTCCTGTTAGCGGTACTGCTGCTCAATACTCACCACAAGGAAATCTTCTGGTAGGTCACTCGAGATCATCCTTTATCATCTCCAAGGCACGTGTTGAATGCGTTGCCATGATAGCGAGTGCTTGTTCGGTATTGCGGTCTAATACCGCTTTCATCATCGCCTCATGCTCACCGTTGTCGTGGTAGCGCTCTTCGTACCTGCGGTGGCGGCTTACCCAAAGATGGCGGTAGCGTTCGATTTGCTCATACACTTGGCGGTACAGGGCCAGCATGGTCGGTGATTGGCTGCCAGCCAGCAGGGCATGGTGAAAGTCGCTGTGTCTCTGCTCCCATTCGCCGAAGTCTGTTGTCGCCTCGGCTGGGTTCAGCCGGCTGAGTTTGTGGTAGCTGGTTAGGATATTGATCTCCCAGCTCTCATCGCCATGCTGTATGGCGCGCTGTAGCAGGATCCTGGACAGCTCCTGGCTCGTATCGAACAGATCTTCCAGTTCCACCGCAGAGATGTTGGCAACCCAGCAGCCTTTTTGTGGGGCAAAATGCACATACTTGCGCCAAGCCAGTTGGACCAAGGCCTCGCGGATCGGGGAGGCTCCTACTTGATATTGCTGCTTCAGATCAGCGACAACCAGTTTTTGGCCGGGGGACAGTTCACCTGTCAAGATATCCTGGCGGATCATTTCCATGACTTTATCGGCAAGGGTAGGGCTGGACACGGTCTTCCTCTTGTGTGGTTTCAGCTCAAAATGGACAGTGCTACCCGTGATGTTAAGTCCTTGAGGCTATGCTCAGGGGGCATACTGCAGGGTGAAGTATATCGAGGAAAAAAATGGAGTGCGATTGCTAAGTTTCATTATTGTGAGAGGTCGTCACAGATCATGAAGGCGGCAGGCTTAGAGAGCTGCGGGGGGATAAAAAAACGGGAGCCGAGGCTCCCGTTTTAGCAATCAGCGCAATGACACTTATAGTACGTGTACAGAAGCTGTGTTAGTTGTACCAGAAGGAACTAGCGCGCCAGATACCATAACAACGATATCGCCTTTAGCGCCCAGACCAGTTTCTAGTGCAAGCTCTTTACCACGGCCGTAGAACGCATCAGTGTTGTCGATAGAGTCAACAACGACTGGAGTAACACCTTTAGTCAGTGCTAGCTGAGCAGCCGTCTTAGTGTTAGTGGTAACCGCTAGGATGTTTGCCGTTGGGAAGTACTTACGTACAGAACGTGCAGACTTACCCGCTTCAGTTGCTACTACGATAAGAGGCGCGTTTAGCTTCTCAGACGTGTCAACCGCACCTTTACATACCGCTTCAGTGATACGTAGGCGTGGGCTGTCTAGGCGAGAACCTAGCTCTGCTTTCAGTGCAGCGTCAGTACGCTCACAGATCTGAGCCATGATAGTTACCGCTTCGATTGGGTACTTACCTTTCGCAGACTCACCAGAAAGCATTACTGCATCTGTACCGTCCATGATTGCGTTCGCAACGTCACCCGCTTCTGCGCGAGTTGGACGTGGGTTCTTGATCATAGAATCAAGCATCTGAGTTGCAGTGATAACGACTTTACGTGCACGGTTACACTTCTCGATCATCATCTTCTGAGCGAAGATAACTTCTTCAACTGGGATCTCAACACCAAGGTCACCACGAGCAACCATGATACCGTCAGAGGCTTCTAGGATTTCGTCGAAGTTGTCAACGCCTTCCTGGTTCTCGATCTTAGAGATGATCTGGATGTTCTCGCCGCCGTTAGCCACTAGTAGCTCACGGATTTCTTTAACGTCAGATGCCTTACGGATGAAAGAAGCGGCAACGAAGTCAACGCCTTGCTCACAACCGAATACTAGGTCAGCTTTGTCTTTTTCAGACAGTGCTGGAAGCTGTACAGAAACGCCTGGCAGGTTAACACCTTTGTTTTCACCTAGGTCACCGTTGTTAAGTACTTTACACTTAACTTCAGTCTCAGTCGTTTCTAGAACTTCCATTTCGATCAGGCCGTCGTCAACAAGGATAGTGTTGCCTTTAGCCAGGTCTTTAGCGAAGCCAGGGTAAGTTACCGCCACGCGGTCTTGGTTACCGATTACAGAAGTGTCAGTTGTGAACGTGAACTCCTGACCAGCAACAAGAGAAAAGTCTTGACCGCCTTCAAGCTTGATAGTACGAATTTCTGGACCTTTAGTGTCTAGAAGAATCGCAAGCTGCTTACCCGTTTCACCCATAACGTCACGTAGGTTCTGGATACGCTGGCCGTGCTCAGCGAAGTCACCGTGTGAGAAGTTTAGGCGCATTACGTTCATGCCAGCGTTAGCTAGCTTAGTAAGCATTTCTACAGATTCAGTTTTAGGTCCAATCGTACATACGATCTTGGTCTTTTTCATTGAGAATGGTCTCCGGACGAACTTTTACCCAAGGGAAATTTGATTCACAGAGTTATACCTGAAAACACAGTGCCATTGATGTTGAAATACGCCTACAAAATGTGGCGAAGTTCAAAAAAATGCAACTTCTGTCCAGCTATCACCAGTGGTAATACAAATTTTTTCAAAAATATTGCCTTACAAAAGCAGTTGGTTTGCTTTTGTAAGGCTTCTCTTGTGAGCCAAAGCTGCCGTTAACCGGGAAGGTTATTGGCAAGGTGTCATGATTATACTGTAGCCGCATGACGCTTGTATGTCTGCCTTACATAAATCGGCAGGCCAAACAAGGGTCGTATACTAACATAGTCAATCTCTTTAATCACCTTGTGATAGTGCGCAAATTTTTAACGCTTACTCAAAGAGAGGGTGAGATTATCTACATATTTCACAGATTTTTTTTGTTTATTATCAATTGATGATTTATTTAGGAGGGAAAAATAAATCATAAACTTGTTAGTAGGTTAAGGTTGCAGCAAGGTGGGGGGAGAGCTGACAATACTGAGTGGGCGGTTGAGTTGGAGCGAACCAATAGCAAAAGGCCGGAGCGGTGATGAACCACTCCGGCCTTTCTATATTTGGTGGCCCCTCCCAGACTTGAACTGGGGACCAAGCGATTATGAGTCGCCTGCTCTAACCACTGAGCTAAGGGGCCGAATGGGGGAAATTATATGGGAAGGCCGTCTGCTTGTCTAGCGAATAAACTGGTTGTTTTGCTTGCTTTTTAGGCAGTTAACGGCAGCTGCCGGGCGTTGGCAGTTAGGTAGGTAAGTGCTTGATGGTTTTTGGAAAGAAATAAAAAACGGGCCATAGGGCCCGTTTATGTCAGCAGTGTCAGGATGCGTGATTATTCATCCAGGAAGCTGCGAAGCACATCTGAGCGGCTTGGGTGGCGCAGTTTGCGTAGCGCCTTCGCTTCTATCTGACGGATACGCTCACGGGTAACGTCGAACTGCTTGCCCACTTCCTCAAGGGTGTGGTCAGTGTTCATGTCGATACCGAAACGCATACGCAGTACTTTCGCTTCACGCGGTGTTAGCCCAGCCAGCACTTCGTTGGTTGCCATCCGCAGGTTAGTCGCAGTAGCCGCATCCATCGGAAGCTGAAGCGTGGTATCTTCGATGAAATCACCTAGGTGCGAATCTTCATCATCACCGATAGGGGTTTCCATCGAAATTGGCTCTTTGGCTATCTTCAGGACCTTGCGGATCTTGTCTTCCGGCATTTGCATTCGCTCGGCCAACTCTTCCGGCAACGGCTCGCGGCCCATTTCCTGAAGCATTTGACGAGAGATACGGTTCAGCTTGTTGATCGTCTCGATCATGTGAACCGGGATACGGATGGTACGTGCCTGGTCAGCAATAGAACGCGTGATTGCCTGGCGGATCCACCATGTCGCATAGGTCGAGAACTTGTAACCACGACGGTATTCGAACTTGTCTACCGCTTTCATCAGGCCGATGTTACCTTCCTGGATCAGATCCAAGAACTGCAGCCCGCGGTTGGTGTACTTCTTAGCAATCGAGATAACCAGACGCAAGTTGGCCTCAACCATCTCTTTCTTCGCACGGCGAGCCTTCGCTTCACCGATAGACATGCGGCGGCTGATGTCCTTGATACGCTCGATAGATAAGCCCGTTTCTTGCTCGAGAATACTCAGCTTGGTGGTTGCGCGACGAAGATCGTCTTCGTACGTTTTCAGGCGTTCAGCGTAAGGCTTGCCCGAGTTCAGTGCTTCGTCGATCCACTCAGAAGAGGCTTCGTTGCCGGCAAATAGGCCGACAAACGTTTTCTTAGGCATCTTGCTGTTGTCGACACACATCCGCATGATCAGACGCTCGTTGGTGCGTACTTTGTCCATCGACTCACGCAGGGAGCTGATCAGCTTGTCGAATTGCTTAGGGATCAGGCGGAACTGTTTGAAAACTTCAGACAGCTGTTCAATTGCCACTTCAGTTTTTGGATCCTGACGGCCATGAGTATCAATAGCGAGTGCCATGTTGTCATAGGCTACACGCAGGTCATTGAACTTCTCACGAGCAACTTCTGGGTCGATACCAGAATCTTCTTCTTCGGCCTCGTCGTCTTCATCTTCTTCCAGATCTTTGTCTTCGTCTTCCAGATCTGCTTCGCTGAGCTCAGAGCCGATGTGCGTTGCCGTTGGGGCCGCCGTTTCTTCTTCATTCGGGTCGACAAAACCGGAAATGATATCGGTCAGGCGAAGCTCTTCCGCTTCCACCTTGTCAAACTGCTCAAGCAGGTATGCGATGGCACTAGGGTACTCGGCAACAGAGCACTGAACTTGGTTAATACCGTCTTCAATGCGCTTTGCGATATCAATCTCGCCTTCGCGGGTAAGGAGTTCTACTGTCCCCATTTCACGCATGTACATACGTACTGGGTCAGTGGTGCGGCCAATTTCGCTTTCTACACTTGATAGGGCCTGGGCCGCGGCTTCAATCGCGTCTTCGTCCGCATTGTCTTCTGTCATCATCAGATCATCGGCATCAGGGGCTGTTTCAACCACCTTAATACCCATGTCATTGATCATCTGAATGATGTCTTCCACCTGATCAGAATCGACGATGTCCTCTGGTAGGTGGTCATTTACTTCGGCGTAGGTCAGATAGCCTTGTTCCTTGCCTTTAGCAACAAGTAACTTTAGCTGTGACTGCGGATTTTGCTCCATAGACGATATCCAACTTAGGGTCTGATTGAGAATAGTAGTATGCAGAGATGCAAACCAATAATTATAACAAATTTCTTAATTGATGACTACTTACTAGCCGGGACGGTTGAGTATCAGCAACTGCAATTCCCGCTTCTCTTCGACTGATAAGCCGACGGTTCTCGATTTAGCCTGCAACTTTTCGATTTGTTGTTTAACGCACTGGTCAATGACTTTGTCCATTGCGTCAAGAAAAACATCTAGAGTGTTGTCCTCTTCTTTGGCAAGAGGCAGTTCCCAGGCGGCCAGACGTGCCAGCATCCCTTCGCTTTTGCTTCCGCGCCAACCCTCTAGGAGTTGTCCAGTTTTAATATTGGGGTTGACCCGACACTTTTCAACTATTGTTATCAATAAATTTAGTCCAGCGACATCAATCCCTTCAAATGCAGCCATATCAAATTCTAGGCTATTCACAAATTGCGGGTTTTGGATCAACAGTGCGATAACTTCGCGCATCGGGGTACGCTTGATTTCCGGCTGGCCTGCTTTTTTCGGTGCCTCGGCCCCTTGCTTTGATATTAGCTGCTGCAGCTGCTCTTCGTTGGGCAACCCCAACTTTCTGCCAAGCATCTCACGCAAATAGAGGCGCAGGGTGCCGCCGGGCACTTTGTCAATCAACGGTACTGCAAGGGTACTGAGCTTGGCTTTGCCTTCGTTGCTGCTGGTGTCGACCTGCTGCAGCAAGGTGCTGAACATGAAATCCGACAGGGTCATGGCCTGGTCAACTTGCTTTTCGAACCCTTCCTGGCCGTACTGGCGGATATAGGTGTCGGGATCCTCGCCGTCTGGCAAGAACATAAATTTGAGCTGGCGGCCGTCGTTGAGGTAAGGCAGGGCTTGCTCCATTGCACGCCATGCCGCATCCCGGCCGGCACGGTCACCATCATAGCAGCATACCACGGTGCCGGTCTGGCGGAACATCATCTGGATATGATCGCCCGTTGTCGAGGTACCCAGCGAGGCGACCGCATAGTCGACCCCGAACTGCGCCAGGGCGACAACATCCATATAGCCTTCGACGACCAGCAGCTTTTCCGGTTCGCGGTGGGCCTGCAGGACTTCGTACAGGCCGTAGAGCTCACGCCCTTTGTGGAAGATCGGGGTTTCTGGCGAGTTGAGGTATTTCGGCGTGCCGTCACCCAGTACCCGGCCACCGAAGCCGATCACCCTGCCGCGGCGGTCGTGGATCGGGAACATTACCCGCCCGCGGAAGCGATCGTAGCGTCTGCCGTTGTCGTTTTCTATCAGCATGCCGGCGCTGACCAATGCCTGCTGGGCCGACATATCGCGGCCAAAGCGGTTGCGGACCAGATCCCACTGATCCGGCACGAAGCCGATACCAAACTTTTTGACCACCTCGCCGGACAGTCCTCGCCCTTTGAGGTAGTCAATCGCAACCTGGCCTTCCTGGGTACGGAGCTGGCCTTGGTAGAATTGTGAGATCTGCCCCATCATCTCGTACAGGCCGAGCTTTTCTTTGCTGCGGGCTCCGGACTGGCCGCCACCACTGCCTTGTTCGCGTGGGACCTCCAAACCTAGCTGGGAAGCCAGCTCTTCGATCGCCTCGACAAACTCCAGGCGGTCAAATTCCATCACGAAATCGAGGACGTTGCCGTGGGCACCACAGCCAAAGCAGTGGTAGAACTGCTTCTCCTGGCTGACAGAGAAAGACGGGGTCTTTTCGTTATGGAACGGGCAGCAGGCACCAAAGTTTTTGCCCTGTTTCTTGAGCTTTACCCTGGCATCCACAATATCCACGATGTCATGGCGCGAGATCAGATCATCGATAAAGGTACGTGGGATTTTTCCAGCCATAGAGTGGTGTTACCTGCTTGCGTTGGAATGGAGTGTCAAATCAAAGTGTTATAGTTAAGCGATAATAGCACTTTGATTTGGCATCGGAGAAATAATATCGACAGGATGCTAAATACGAACAAGCCGCGCAGTCCGGTAACGGATAGCACGGCTTGTTGCAGAAATAGGGTAGGGATTAACCTAGCTTGGCTTTCACCAGCTGGCTAACTTTACCCATATCGGCACGACCCTGAACCTGTGGTTTCAACACGCCCATTAGTTTGCCCATGTCTTGCATGCTGGCAGCACCGGTCGCAGCAATAGCCTCATCCAGCAGAGCGGCGACTTCGTCGTCGGTCAGCGGCTGTGGCATGAACTCTTCCAGAACTGTAATTTCAGCGAGCTCAACATCGGCAAGATCTTGGCGACCTGCTGCTTCGTATTGAGCAACAGAGTCACGGCGCTGTTTTACCATTTTGGTCAGCACTGCCAGCACGTCGTCTTCGGAAAGAGTAATCTTTTCATCAACTTCACGCTGTTTAATGGCAGCCATTACCAAGCGAATCGTGCCTAGACGAGGTTTGTCTTTGGCTTTCATCGCTGCTTTTTGTTCGTCTTTTAGACGTTCAATCAGGGTCATAACACGTTCCTTCTGTTAATCAGCAGATTAGTACAGACGAACGCGACGCGCGTTTTCGCGAGCCAATTTCTTCAGGTGACGCTTAACTGCCGCTGCTTTCGCACGCTTACGTACAGTAGTAGGCTTTTCGAAGTGCTCACGACGACGTACTTCAGAAAGGATACCTGCTTTTTCGCAAGAGCGCTTGAAACGACGTAGTGCTACGTCAAACGGTTCGTTTTCACGTACTTTGATTACTGGCATGTAATACTCACCTCAGAGTGATTCGGTTAATGCTGACGTTCAATAAAGTGTCAGCTGATTAAAAATGGTGCGAAATTCTAATCTGATCTGGGGGCATTTGTAAAGCATTCTGCAACCCCGAACTGGTTAATTTCTGTCAAGGACGGTAGTATGGCCCCCAATTACCATAAGTATAGAGGTTGTTATGCGTATACTGGGCATCGAAACCTCCTGTGACGAAACAGGTGTGGCTATTTTCGATGATGAAAAAGGCCTATTGGCACACGAACTTTACAGCCAGGTAAAACTGCATGCCGATTACGGTGGCGTGGTGCCGGAGCTAGCCTCGCGTGACCATGTAAAGAAGACGATTCCGCTCATCAAGGAAGCGCTTAACAATGCCGGCTTGACGCCTGCAGATTTGGATGGCGTGGCATATACCGCGGGCCCTGGTCTGGTCGGCGCACTGCTGGTGGGGGCGACGATTGGCCGCAGCCTGGCCTATGCCTGGGACTTACCCGCTGTCGCGGTGCACCACATGGAAGGCCACCTGCTGGCCCCTATGCTGGAAGATAACCCGCCCCAGTTCCCGTTTGTGGCGTTGCTGGTATCCGGTGGTCACACCATGATGGTGGAAGTGAAGGGGATCGGCGAATACCAGATCCTCGGTGAGTCGATCGACGATGCGGCCGGCGAGGCGTTCGATAAAACCGCCAAGTTGATGGGGTTGGACTATCCCGGGGGGCCATTATTGTCGCGTTTGGCCGACAAAGGTACGGCTGGGCGCTTCACGTTCCCACGTCCGATGACTGATCGGCCGGGACTGGATTTCAGTTTCTCGGGCCTGAAGACCTTCGCCGCCAACACGATTCGCGACAATGACGATAGCGAACAGACCCGTGCCGATATCGCCTATGCGTTCCAGGAAGCGGTGGTCGACACCTTGGCGATTAAGTGTAAGCGCGCACTTAAGCAGACGGGGTTCAAGCGCTTGGTGATTGCCGGCGGCGTGAGTGCCAATAAGCATTTGCGTGAGCAGCTGGAAGCGATGATGACGAAGATGGGCGGCGAGGTGTTCTATCCGCGTACCGAATTCTGTACAGATAACGGGGCGATGATTGCCTTCGCTGGCATGCAGCGTCTGAAAAACCAGGAAACGATGGATCTGGGCGTGAAAGCCTATCCGCGCTGGCCGATTGATCAGCTCAAGCCGATCAAAGACGAATAAAGCCGACAGTCTTTAAACAGGCACACGGCATTAGCAACCCCGCGACAGGCTGGATATCAGTCTTTTGGCGGGGTTGTTTTGTTTCTGCGCTGGAATTTATTCCAGATTTTACTTTCTTGTCCTTCGAGTAGGCGGCGGACGTTGTCGTGGTGGCGAAAGACGATGAGGCAGGACAGCATGGCGACCGGCATGGTGTATTCCGGTTTGATCCACCAAGTAAATAGTGGGGCGGCCAGGGCGGTAACCATTGAGCCGAGTGAGGAGTAACCGGATAGCATTACGGTCAGTAGCCAGGTGCTGATGAGCAGGCCGCTCAAATCCCAGCCGATCGGTGCCAGTGCCCCCAGAGCGGTGGCTACCCCTTTTCCGCCGCGGAAGTGGAAGAAGATGGGGTAGATGTGGCCAAGGCAGGCGGCAATGCCGATGACTCCGAGCATAAATGGGTTAACGCCGATAAAGTAGCTTAGCCAGACCGGCAGCATCCCCTTCAGGATATCACACACCAGTACGCTGGCCGCCGCCCCGCGCCCGCCGAGGCGAAGGACATTGGTCGCCCCCGGGTTGCCCGAGCCGCTATCGCGTGGATCAGGCAGGCCGTACAAGCGGCAGATCAGGACGGCACTGGAAATTGACCCCAGTAAATATGCGCCGATAATGATCATGAGTACAAGTGGTGTCATGCAAGGTCCTGGTAGCAAGCGGCCAGAGGGCGCTGATTTAATCTATCGCCGGCCATGATGCATGGGTCAGCATATGATATAGTGCTCAACCAATGCCGGATAGGCAACACGATGATCATATAAATCAAGATCATAGTATATAGACGATCACGACCTGATAATACGCGTTTTTGCTCAAATTAGGTATCCGACCTCTAACATTATTAGCGATTGAACATGGATTCAGTATTTATCGAACATCTAGAAGTCATCGCCACCATTGGTGTGTATGACTGGGAACAGGAAATCAAGCAGAAACTGGTGCTTGATTTGGAAATGGCTCACGATAATCGTCCGGCGGCACAGAGCGATGATGTCGCCTATGCTTTGGATTATGCGGCCGTGAGCGATGCCGTGACGCAGCATATTCAAACGGGTCGCTTCTTGCTGGTAGAGCGCGTTGCTGAAGAGATCGCTAACCTGATCATGACGCAGTTCTCGGTACCGTGGATCAAGGTACGGGTGACCAAGCCGGGTGCGGTTGCCAATGCCCGCGGTGTGGGGGTTGTGATTGAGCGGGGAAGCAAGTGACCACGGTCTACATCAGCCTTGGCTCAAACATCGACCGTGAACGCCACCTTGCGGCGGGCCTAGCCGGTTTGAGCTCGCTGGGCTCGGGCATGCAGGTTTCGACCATTTATGAAGCCGAGCCGGTGGGGTTTAGCGGGCCGAACTTTTTTAATTGTGTTGCTGTCATCGAAACGTCTTTGTCATTAGATACACTTTGGCAGGCGCTGAAGCAGCTTGAGCTGCAGCATGGCCGCGCGCCAGATGCCGCAAAAAATCAGAGCCGTACCCTGGACCTGGATATTCTCCTCTACGGGGATACCGTGCAGGAGAGCTATCCGGTGCTACCTCGCAGCGATATTTACAAGTTTGCCTTCGTGTTGCAGCCCTTGATGGAGTTGTGCCCACACCGGGAGATCCCCGGTGATGGCCGTACGGTAACCGAGCTTTGGCACGCTTCTCGTTTTGAACAGGCACTTTGGCCTGTTGAGCATCATTTTGTTGTTTAGGGATTGTTATGAGTTATTTTGAAGCCTTTATGCTGGCCCTGATCCAGGGGCTGACGGAGTTTCTGCCGATATCGAGCTCTGCTCATTTGATTTTGCCTTCCGCTATTTTGGGCTGGGATGATCAGGGGTTGGCGTTTGATGTTGCCGTCCATGTCGGAACGCTGGCTGCGGTGATCTGGTATTTCCGCAAGGAGGTGGTTGCCCTGCTCTCGGCGTGGGTCAGCTCCATTTTCAAGAAAGAACACAGTGCCGAGTCCAAGCTGGCGTGGATGATCGTGCTGGCGACGATCCCGGCCTGTATTTTTGGCCTGTTCATGAAAGATATCATCGAGATCTACCTGCGCTCGGCATGGGTCATTGCTTGTACCACGATTTTCTTCGGCTTGCTGCTGTGGTGGGTGGATGTGCGTGCCATGCAGAAAGATGATGAGTATCAGGCGGACTGGAAGCGCTCGTTGTTTATTGGCCTCGCCCAGGCGGCGGCAATGATCCCGGGGACCTCGCGTTCCGGTGCCACCATGACCGCGGCGCTGTACTTGGGCTTTACTCGAGAAGCCGCAGCGCGTTTCTCGTTCCTGATGTCGATCCCGATCATTCTGCTGGCTGGTGGTTATCTGGGGATGAAGCTGGTGGCCAGTGGGGCACCAATCCAGATTGAGGCCCTGACCATTGGTATCGCGGTCTCTTTTGTCAGCGCTTATGCCTGTATTCACGCGTTCCTCAAGCTGGTGACACGTCTGGGGATGCTACCGTTTGTGGTATACCGCCTGTTGCTTGGCGCTGGCCTGATGGCGTTTCTGCTCACCCAGTAATCCCTTTTCATCATATTGATACAGAAAGCCCGGCCATGATGCGCCGGGCTTTTTTTGTGGGCAATGAAGCCGCTGCTGCGGCTAGCGAAGGTGGGAGAGGGCAACGGCGACGGCTTCCGCACGTCTTAGGGCCAGTTGCTCTTTGATTTCCTTGCTTTTGAATCCGGCCTCGACAATCGGCTTGACGTCGACCGACTGGGCAGCGGCAAAGGCACCTTCGAAAATATCGGCCTGCGGGTAGGGATCACTTTCGAACCCGGTGCGGCCACGGATATCAGCCCGGCAGCAAGTGGCCAGCTGGCTGACGCGCTCCGGTTTTCGCCAGGCATCGATTTGGTCGAAGATATTGATGAAGGTGGCAGGGCGCAGCGCGGCGGCATGGTGGATCTTGGTGTGCTGGGCACAGACCACGAGGGCAATGTCACGGTACTCGTTGGGTACTCTCAGGCGCCGGCACAGATCGCGTATGGCATCGAGCCCGGTGCGGCAGTGCATCTTGTGGCTTGGGAGTTCTTCCTTCGGAGTCAGGGCCTTACCGAGATCATGGACCTGGGCGGCAAAGCGGAGCACTGTTGACGCACTGAGTTTCGCCGCCTGCTCGGCAACCAGCAAGGTGTGGATGCCGCAGTCGATTTCCGGGTGCCATTTTTCCGGCTGGGGAACACCGAACAGAGCGTTGAGCTCAGGCATGATCACTGCCAGGGCACCGCACTGGCGCAGCACTTTGAGGAAGATCTCTGGGCTGTCCGACTGCAGTGATTTCTCCCACTCGATCCAGACCCGCTCAGGTGTCAGAGCTGAGAGTTCACCGGCCACCACCATGTCCTGCATCAGCGCCATGGTTTCGGGGGCGACGGTAAAGCCGAGGTGGGCAAAGCGGGCAGCAAAGCGGGCCACGCGCAGAACCCGCAATGGGTCTTCGACAAAAGCCGGGGAAACATGGCGGAGTTGGCGGAGCTTGAGATCGCGTTGTCCCTGGTAGGGGTCAATAAGGCTACCGTCGTTTGTCTGGGCGATCGCATTGATCGTCAGATCTCGGCGCATCAGATCCTGCTCGAGGGTCACATCCGGTGCCGAGTAGCAGGTGAACCCGGTATAGCCCTGACCTGATTTACGTTCGGTACGGGCAAGCGCGTACTCTTGTTTGGTTTTCGGGTGCAGGAAAACCGGGAAATCGCTACCGACCTGGTTGTAGCCTTGGGCGAGCATTTGCTCGGGGGTCGCCCCGACAACGACCCAGTCTTTATCCTTCACGGGCAACCCAAGCAGGGCATCACGGACAGCCCCACCTACTAAATACGTTTGCACTGTTTTATCCTTTTGTCGCTCGGCCTGCAGGCTGTGTCTGTCGATTATACCAAACCTTGCCGGGTCCCACGAATGGCTTGAACAAGGCCGAGGTTTGGGGGTTAGCGGCTTGTCAGGCTTAGGCGCAGGGGCTATACATTCAGTTAAGGGACAGGTAACGTAAGGGCTTCCCCCCTTCCAGGCCAACAATAAGAGAATACATGGCATGTACAAGGACTTTTTTGGCATCACCGAGCCACCGTTTTCTATTGTGCCCAGCGCACGCTTTCTTTATCTGAGTGAGCGTCACCGCGAAGCACTGACCCATATGTTGTCTAGCCTCAATGGAGGGGGCGGCTTTGGGTTATTGACCGGCGAGGTCGGCACGGGAAAGACGACGGTGCTGAGGGCGCTGGTATCACGCCTGCCGCAGGAAACCCAGGTGGCGGTGATTATGAACCCGTCGCTGTCCACCCTGGAGCTGCTTGCAAGCCTGTGCGATGAACTCGGCATTAACTACAGCGAAGGGGCCACGATCAAAACCCTGACCGATGGGATTTACCAGCATTTGCTGGCTAACCACCGGGAGGGCCGCCAGACCCTGTTGCTGATTGACGAAGCCCAGCACCTGTTGCCGGAAGTGCTTGAGCAGCTGCGTTTGCTGACCAACCTCGAAACCGACAGTATCAAGCTGCTCAAGGTGGTGTTGGTTGGTCAGCCTGAGCTGCAGCAGCTGTTGCAGCAAGACAGGCTGCGCCAGCTTGCCCAGCGCATCACCTCCCGCTATCACCTGCTGCCGCTGACGGAAGACGAGGTGCGGGAGTATATCCATTACCGGCTGCAGGCGGTAGACTGCCTGCACGAAGTTTTCCCTCCGGCCCAAACCAAGCAGATAGCCCGGGCTACCGGCGGGATCCCGAGGCTTATCAACTTGGTGTGCGACAAGTCGATGCAATTGGCCCACCAACAATCCACCCACCAGCTGAGCAAGGAGTTGGTGGAGCGTGCCTGCAGCGATGTCCTTAGCTGGCAGTTGCCGCAATACTCTGCGCCTGGTGCCTTCGAGGCCCCTTCCGCTTCACGTAAGCCGTTGGCCGTGGCGTTGGCGGCTGGGGTGATCACGGCGGTAGGACTGGGATTTTGGTCCGGTGCCCTGTCGCTACCGGGCCACTCTACTGTGTCTCAGGAGCCAGCCGTGGCCGTGCAGACCCCGGCACACAATTTAGCGTCTGTTGCTGGGGACGGGGAGCAGGAAGGTGTCCGCCAACCGGTGTCTGCCCCTCCTACTGTCATTCAAGCTGCTCTGACGGTCAAACCATCGGTGCAGGCTCCCCCGCAACAGCTCTCACCTGAGGCGTTGTGGCTGGAGGTTGTTAAACAGGCGAGATCCGAACGGCTGGCGATGCAAACGCTTTATAGCCTTTGGGGATACAGTACCCAGCTCAACCAGGCCAATTGTGAGTCGGGCAGGCGGGTTCAGCTGAGTTGCTTTAGCGGCAGCGGCTCTTTGGAGCAACTGGCACTGATCAACCGTCCGGCGATTGTCGCCCTCACTGAGCCGGGAGGGGAGGCATATTTTGCCACCTTATATGCTATTGGTCAGGAGCAGGCTGAGCTGCTATTGGCCGGCCAGCGTTTTGCCGTGAGCCGGAAATGGTTATCCCAGCGCTGGCGCGGAGAGTATACCTTGCTGTGGCGGCCGCCTCTGGGCGATAACAGTGCCATCCGCTATGGCCAGCAGGGGCCAAGAGTACAATGGCTCGATCGCCAGCTCAGCCAGTTGCTTGGGGTTATGCCTGAGAACCAGGATACCTTCGAGCAGGCCTTGCTCAACAAACTGCGCCGTTTCCAGCGCGCTCAGGATTTATCGGTGGATGGGATCGCCGGGCCACGCACCCTGATGGTGATTGATTCAGCCCTTAACCTACCGGGCCCGACCCTGCAACCGGAGAAAAGTTAATGTCGAAGATATTATCTGCCCTGGCCCAGTCTGATGCCCTGCGCACACCGGCAACTCTGCCGTCGGGTAGTGCGTTCCGCTCGGGGCCGGCAGCCAAACCTGCCACCCCCTGGTTGCTGCCGGGCATCGGTTTTGCCCTGCCGGTTATTGGGATGCTGGGGTATTTGTACTTCCAGCCACCGCAAACGGAACCGCACCAAGTGCCTCAGCCACAGCCCGCTGAACATCAGGTTGCTGTTGCGCCGAAGGTGGCAGGGAGTCGGGTCTCTGGTGCGGCAGCGGAAGGGGGACCGATCCCCGTCCTTGAACTGGCCGATGAGGTTGAAGCTCCCAAGTATCCACAAGGTATTGCGCGACTCGATTACCCGCAGCTATACGCCGAGCCTCTCCCTAACCCGCCGGGACAGTCATACCGCGCTCAGTCCCCCCAGACAGTATCCGGCCCGGCTCGGGGCGGCGGTGTGCCAAATGGTTGGGCCAGCGAGCCGGTTGCATTGCCTCCCTCGGCTGAGCCGTCATTAACGCGTTCGGCGCATAACCCGGGCAATTCGGCTGACGATAGCTGGGATCTGGAAGCGCTGGATTATTCCGAGCTGTCGCCACAACTGGCGAACCAGCTTCGGGCTGCGATCGCTGCGACAGGCGAGGGCGAGACCCTGCCGCAGTTGCTGCAGGAAGAGCGGTTGCCGTCAATGCCGGAGCCGCAGCCGCTGAGTGCCGTTTCGATTGGCAACTTGCCGGCCTCGGTCCAAAACCGGATACCCCGCCTGAACTTCCAGACCCATATTTATTCTTCGGCGGCGGATAGCCGCTGGGTGAAGGTTAATGGCAGCGAAGCCTATGAAGGGGATGAGATTGCTCCAGGGGTGGTGCTGCGACGGATCGAGCCGCGGGTGGTGGTATTCGACTTTGAGTCTTATCTGGTCTCCATGCCGGCGCTGTCGGAGTGGTAGTCCGCCGCTGTTGGGCCAGACATAAAAAAAGGCAGCCAAGCTGCCTTTTTTATCCTGCAAGGGATGGTCGGGTTATGCCCAGCCGTTGTTGCGCTTGCGACGGCGCGGGATAAGGTGCGGCAGGACAAGGCCAAACAGCAAACCACCACCGGCAACCATAGCGCCGTAGGTGAACCAGCGCATCAACAAGTCGTCTTTTTGGGTGTCCAGGCGGGCACGCAGCTCGCGGATCTCCGCTTGTGAGGTCATTAGCTGCTCGTTCAGCTGGCTGTTCTGCGTTTCCAGATCTGAAATCTGGTCGTTGCGAAGCTTGAGTGAAGTCTGCAGGCTAGCGGTTTTCTCATCGCTCGACTCCAGTGCTTCTTCCAGCTGGGCCTTCACTTCGGTCAGCTCTTTTTCTAGAGCCGGAAAACGTACCTTTAGACCCACTTGCGTTGAAACAAAATCAGAGTTGACCCAGCCGGTACGGCCGCGGCTATCACGAATTTTGCTAAAGCCGGTATCACGGTTGGTTTCCAGTAGGTCGACTTTTGCGCCGGCATTCACACTGCCCATGATACGGTACTGGGTGCTTGGCCCGTTGTGCATGTAGGTGAACAGATTGTCGGAGATGTACCGAGTTTGAGCCTGTGCAGGCATGGTCACCATGGCACAAGCGAGTAATAGTAAGCTGATTAACTGCTTCACAATTTGATTCCTTGGGGGAGAGCCTGTTTTTTCTCTAAGAGGCAAAGTCTAAGAATTTTGTGGGCTGGGTGCAAGAAAAGAGGGAGGCATCGCCTCCCTCTTTTGATCTTGAGCCCGCTTTGACGGTGTTTAACTAAACACAGCTTGCATTGCGTAGTAGAAAATGACTGCAAGCAGGGCGCCAGCTGGTAGGGTAACAACCCAAGAGGCAACGATATTACGGACCACACCCAGGTTCAGTGCTGCGATACCACGGGCAAAGGCAACACCAATGACACCACCGACTAATGTTTGGGTGGTTGAAATAGGAAGACCCGTACCCGATGCAAGAACAACGGTAGAGGCAGTCGCTAGCTGGGCAGCAAAGCCACGGCTTGGCGTTAGTTCGGTAATACCGGTACCAACGGTGGCCATAACCTTGTGGCCCATTGTGGCTAGGCCGATAACGATACCGAAGCCACCTAACGGCAAGATCCACCAAGCGATTTGACTCTTGGCCGTGATTTCACCCATGTTCTGAACTGTAGTGACAACGGCAGAAAGAGGACCGATAGCATTGGCTACATCGTTAGAGCCGTGGGCAAAGGCCATCGCACAAGCTGTAACCACCATCAGCAGGCTGAAAATACGCTCAACACCGGCATATCCATTGCTATCAACGGTCGAACCGTCGTCTGTGTATTTACGGTTAATATAAATGTAACCAAACACCATTACAATGAGGGACACAGCTACAGATGCCAGCCATGCTTCACCGCTTGAGAGGTGAAGGCCTACGTGTTTCAGACCCTTTTTGATCGTAACTAGAGCGATTACGATCGTGGTCATGAACATGTAGACAGGCACGAAGCGCTTAGCATTGATTACTGGGTTATCAGTATCGAAGATCAGGCGCTGGGCGCTGATGAAAATAGCATAAGCAAACAGCCCCGAGATCAACGGTGTGATAAGCCAACTGCCGACGATGCCCTGAACAGAGCTCCAGTCAACAGCGTCAGTACCTACTGAAACACAGGCAAAACCGATGATGGCACCAATAATGGAGTGAGTAGTAGATACCGGCCAGCCCATGTAGGACGCAACCAGTAACCAAGTACCTGCAGCCAATAGGGCTGACATCATGCCGTACACCAATACTTCCGGATTGGCAGCATATAGCGAGGTGTCGATAACCCCTTTGCGGATGGTATCTGTAACTTCACCACCTGCTAGGTAAGCACCCGCAAACTCGAAGATCATCGCAATGATGATTGCTTGTTTAACCGTCAGTGCTTTAGAACCGACCGAGGTACCCATGGCGTTGGCAACATCATTTGCGCCAATACCAATAGCCATCAATAGACCAAAAAAAGCCGCCACCAAAATGAGAATGGTGCCGTAGTTAGCCAGGATTTCCATTGTAAAACCTTGTTTTTGTTACACTCTTTCGCTTATGAGCGCGATAGCATGATTTCAAGACGAGAGCCGACACGTTGTGCCTGATCAGCGATAGCACCAACCCACTCGAGAATCTTGTAAAGGAACATGATATCCACCGGACTGAGTTGGTCTTCGATGGACATGAGCTGTTGGCGAAGCTTGATCTGCATGCTGTCGGTATCGTCTTCGATAACGTCAAGCTGGTTGATCATCTCAGCCACGAGCGTCACTTCTCTGCCTTTAAAGCCTGTTTCAAGAAGCTCGTCCAGTTCGTTGATGACACGGTTCGCCTGGTTGGCGGCGTCAAGGCAACGTTGAACGTAGGCAATAAAGTCAGGATACATTTCGGAAGGAATTTGAAGCTGGCGACCCAAGACGCGGCCCGCAATGTCTTTCGACAAGTTGGCAAGCTTATCTTGCTGGGTCAGTAGACCAAGCATGTCAGTACGATCGACTGGCATGAAAAGGCCACGAGGAAGCTTCAGACGGATTTCACGCTTGAGCACATCCGCATCTTTTTCAAGCTGGGAAATTTGCTCGCGCAAAACAGCCGCCTGATCCCAATCACCCGCCTTACAGGCTTCGAAGAAAGGGACAAGCAATTCGCAACACTCATTTACACGAGTAACGTGGCGTTGCAGAGGTTTGATCGGGGACTTAGCAAATAGCCCCATAATAGTATTTACTGGCATAGCCGAATAACCTAGAAAGTGCCTTAAATGGCTAATTCTTGAGCGATGGTCATTAAGGCGCGCATGGTAACGCATAAGTAAGTATAGGGGAACTAATTTCGATCAAGGTTTTGTTTATATTTCAGACTTGCCCCGGAGTGCAATTGCCAATATCCTTGGTTTGCCACTGTTTATAGGTAGAACTATGGAAACTGAGATAGAACTGAAGTTTTTCGTCTCACCAGAATTTTCGAGCCAGTTACTAAAAAAAATCGCTGAAGCGAAAGTTCTGCAGCAAAGTCGTCGCGAGTTAGGCAATGTCTACTTCGACACCCCAGACCAAATTCTTCGCCAGCACGATATCGGCCTTCGGGTCCGTCGTTTTGATGATGTATTTGTCCAAACATTGAAGACCGCCGGTCGTGTGGTCGCCGGATTGCACCAGCGTCCGGAATACAATGCTGAAACCAATAGCACCGATCCTGATCTAGCCTTGCACCCTGCTGATGCCTGGCCGGAAGGCTTTGATGTCGAGCGCACCCAGCAGCAACTCGCCCCGCTTTTCTCTACGGATTTCGTCCGCCAGCAATGGTTGGTCGCGATGCCTGACGGCAGTCAGGTCGAGTTGGCCTTTGATCAGGGCGAGGTCAGTGCCAATGGTGAAACGTCACCGATCTGCGAAGTGGAGCTTGAGCTGAAATCCGGTCAGACCGATGCCCTGTTTACCCTGGCGCGCGAATTGTGCGCTGATGGCGGTATGCGCCTAGGTAACCTAAGCAAGGCCGCTCGGGGCTACCGCCTGGCGGCGGGTTATCAGGGCGATCAGGTAACAACGCTCTTGCCAGTTGAACTTGACGGTAATGAGTCGGTAGAAACCGTGTTCGTCAAAACCCTCGAGCATGCACTGGAGCATTGGCATTATCATGAGCAAATTTTTGCTGAGCGGCAAGAGCCGGCGGCACTGGTGCAAGTCCAGCAGGCGCTGGGCCTGATCCGCCAGACTCTGGTGACGTTCGGTGGCATGATCCCGCGCAGGGCCAGTGCCCTGTTGCGCCAGGAGCTGCAGTGGCTGGAAGGCGAACTGGACTGGTTGGGCGATGCCGCGGGTCTGGATTACTTGCTGGCGGAAAAGGGCCACGCCCTGAAAAAGCTTAATGCCCGCAAGCAGCTGGTCAAGCAGCTTGAAGCCATTGAGGCCGATCTGCCAGATGACAACGAAATGCTGCTGCTGATCAGCTCTGCCCGCTATTGTGGCCTGCTGCTCGATTTGAGTCGCTGGCTGCTAAGCCGGGGATGGCAGCCGTTTCTTGATGACAAGTCTCGAGCGCGCCTGGCCGAGCCGGTTAAAGGGTTTGCCGATAGTATGCTGGCCCGCTCCTGGCAGGAGCTGCTCGATGTCTTTCCGGCTGAGCGCCAGCTCAACCGGGTCGACTATCTGGATCAGCAGCCGCGATTGGTCCGTAACCTGATGAGTGGCCTGAGTTTTGCTTCTTTGTATGAGGAAGAGAAGCGACTGGCTTTCCGAATGCCTTGGCTTGATTTGTTGCAGGGGATCGAGGATCTTCGTCATCTCGAACCTATCCGCCAGTTGCTGGAGCAACAGGAGGACGAGGAGGAGCGAAGCCAGATAGAAAAATGGCTGCAGCGCAAGGAAGAGTCCCTGATCCATGCTATGGATCAGACCCGGCAAATGGGGATTGAATTAATCCCGTACTGGCCGTAAGCCCTATCACCCAAGACACCCGGCACTACGCCGGGTGTTTTTTTAGCGATTACTTCTGCGCCAGCTTCTTTTCGATGGCCTCAAGGCGCTCGAGCAGGCGCTGCTGGCTGGCCAGCATCGCTTGCCATTCCTGTTCATGGCGGACATCGTCCAGCTCTTTGGTGTGCTCGGGATCGGAAATGATCGCACTGACCAGACCGGCCACCATACCAAATAAGCCGACGCCACAGATAATAATGACCGCTGCCAGTACCTTGCCCAGCAGCGTGACCGGATAATGGTCACCATAGCCGACGGTTGAAATCGTGACGAAAACCCACCACAGGGCATCGCTGGCATCTTTGATGTTGGACTCGGGGACATTGCCCTCGAGGATCAGCATCAGGGCAGAGCCAACAGAAACCAGTACGGTTAACAGCAGGAAAATACTGGCGACGGTCGCCTCACGGCGGTTGCTGCGGATTTGGCTCAAGATCTGGTGGCTGGAGCGGATCAGGCGGATCACTCTGAAGATTTGCAGCAGCCGGGCGAAACGGATTTGCTCAATGATCGGAATGCTGGCGATAAAATCGAGCCAGTGGGTTTTGAGGTACTGCACTTTCTCCCTGCTGCGGAAGAAGTCTGCCAGCAACTGACACCAGAACACCAGACAGATAAAGGTATCAATGCCCAGCAGCAGGCGGTAGCCGTTACTTTGCTTGGGCAGGAAGATCATGGTGGTCACAATAGTCAGTGATACAAACGACAATACCAGTGACATCAAGCTCATCGGATTGAGTTCATATTTGACGGGGTCGATCTTTTTCATCATTAAATTTTTTAACTGCGCAGCCGATAGATAGAATGGAATTTATTGTTTCGGTGCGAAAAATAAATAGATTTCTAGGCACCGATTCCCTACTTCCCCAAGCGCCGATGTCGGTCGTATGCCGGCACAAAATGTGCTATGGGGCGTAATAAGAATATATGGAGATACCACATGACCAAAATGGTTTTCAAGCCATGGGAAAAAGGGCTGACAAATATTCGGTTGATCCCCAAGCTGTTATTGCTGATGGTGTTCAGTACGATTCTATTGGTTGGCAAGCAGCTTTGGGATGCCAGCACCTTCTATCAATCAGTAGTGGAGATCCAGCAGGACAGGGCAAAAGAGCAGGCCCGGGCAACGGCTGCAGTGATCCAGGCATTACCGGTGGCCAGCCAGCAGGATACGGCGCTGGTCGAGCAGCTTGTTACTGCTCAGGCGGCGGCGATGAACAGCGGTGCCTATGTCTACTTGGTGGAGCGGGGAAGCAATACCGTTATTGGCCACCCAAGCGCCAGTGCACTGGCTGATCTGCAGAGCGATATTGCCAGCCAAGGCAGACTTAACCGCATCTTGCAGCAACTGACAGGGCATGCAAACTTGATTTTTGCCGATCAGTCCCGTTTCGAATATGCGGTTGAACTGCCTCGCTTTAACTGGGTGGTCGTGGCTTCGCAGCCGGCCTCGGAAGCCGAGGCATACTATCAGCAGTTCTTGGTACAGGTGGCTTGGCAAACGGCCCTGATGATTATTGCCTTTGTGGTCATTTTGCTCGGTGGTTCTCATGTTATGTTGCGGCAGACCCGCTACCTGGCTGATAACATCAAGCATTTGGCCGCCCGCGATCTGACCCGGCCAATTGTAATGGAGTGCCGTGATGAATACGGGGATTTGGCCCGAGAGCTGGAGAAAACCCGGCTTCAGTTGCGCGATGTGATTGGGAGCCAGCGTGACGCGGCAGGCGAGCTGTCAGGCCTTGCGGAGGTGATGTCGATCAGCATGGTGGAAACCAAGGAGTCGGCGCAGGAGGAGTTCAATGAAATTGACCAGCTGGCATCGGCCATGAGTGAAATGACCTCAACGGTCCAGACAGTGGCCGAGCATGCCCGTGAAGCCTCCAGTGCGACCGAGGGAACGTCAGGCCAAGCGGTACAGGGTCAGCAGTTTGTGGCTCAGACCATTGGAACTATCAACCAGCTGTCGCAGGATATCAGCCAGTCAGCCAATGCCGTAAACCAAGTTGAGGAGCGGGTTGAGCAGATCGGCACTGTGATTGTCACCATTCAGAGCATTTCCGAGCAGACCAACTTGCTGGCGCTGAATGCGGCGATTGAGGCAGCCCGTGCCGGGGATGCCGGACGAGGCTTCGCGGTCGTTGCCGATGAGGTCCGCAACCTTGCCCAGCGTACCCAAACTGCGACGGTAGAAATCCAAGAGATGATCTCCCAGCTGCAAACCAGTGCTCAGCAAGCCGTGGGACTGATGGAGCAGAGTGTGGTGGAAGCGGCCGAGGGGGTTGAACTCGTTACCAGTGCCGGCGGGGAGTTGGATAAGATTGTTGAGCAGGTCAGCCTGATCAATGACATGAACTTCCACATAGCCTCGGCTGCCGAGCAGCAGAGTACCGTTGCCGATGAGATGAACCAGAATCTGACCAATGTTCGCGAGCTGGTGGAGGCCTCGGTGGTGGTGGTCTCGGAGCTGTCAGAGACATCCGATGCTATGCAGGAGCATGCCTCTGAACTTGAAAAGAAAATCCAAGCTTTCCATGTGTAGCAAAATGGCTTAGCAGCGTGCTGGTTTTCAGCCAAATCAACGCCCGCCTTTGGCGGGCGTTGTGCTATCGTAAGGACAATCAAAACGCCGTCAGGCAATACCGCTGATTGTGCGGCAGGCCGTTGGCAGGCAACAACAAGGCATTTGAAAAGGAACCCCTATGACTGTGCAGGATCATTTCCAAACCGCAATGGACAAGGCGTGGGACAAGGTGAGTGGCGCCCAGCCAGAAGCCGTAGCAAGCTGGCCGGCGGAAAAGCTCGGCCAGCTCAAGCAGGCACTGGCCTACAGTGACTTCATTACCGCCGCGGTAGTCTGCGATGCCGCTTTGTTGCCCTGGTTGGCCCAGCACCTTGGGGATCCGACTCGGGCCGAAAACTACCGCTGTGAACTGGCCGGGGAGCTGGCAACGATCAACGATGAGGCTGGTATGATGCGGGTGCTGCGCCAGTTCCGTCGGCGAGAAATGGTCTGGATTGCCTGGCGAGACTTCCTTGGCCACAACAGTTTGGATTTGAGCCTGGATCATCTGTCCATGCTGGCGGAGGCGATGATTATGGAGGCTTACGGGTGGCTGTATACCCAGTGCTGCCGGGAGTGGGGAACGCCGATGAACAGCTGCGGTGAGGCTCAGCCGATGCTGATCCTCGGGATGGGCAAGCTGGGGGGCGGTGAACTCAACTTTTCTTCCGATATCGATTTGATCTTTACCTACCCGGAGAACGGCGAAACCCAGGGGGGGCGCCGCAGCCTCGCCAATGCTCAGTTTTTTACCCGCTTGGGACAGCGTTTGATCAAGGCGCTCGATCAACAGACGTTTGATGGCTTCTGCTATCGGGTCGACATGCGTTTGCGCCCGTTCGGGGATAGCGGCCCGCTGGTGATGAGCTATGCGGCGCTGGAAGACTACTACCAAGAGCAGGGGCGCGACTGGGAGCGCTACGCCATGATCAAGGCCCGGGTCATGGGCAGGGAGAGTTTTTCCCAGTACCAAGAGCTGCGCCAGATGCTGAGGCCTTTTGTTTTCCGCCGCTATATCGACTTCAGTGCGATTCAGTCACTGCGGCGGATGAAGGCGATGATCAGCAGTGAGGTGCGTCGCCGTGGCCTGACCAATAACATCAAGCTTGGCCCTGGCGGGATCCGCGAAGTGGAGTTTATCGCCCAGTCGTTCCAGTTGATCCGTGGTGGCCGTACGCCGGAGTTGCGGGGGCGGGGGTTGCGCGAGACCCTACAGGCTATAAGAGCTCAAGGCTTATTGCCTGCTGCGCAGGTCGATGATCTCGAGCAGGGTTATGCGTTCTTGCGTAAGCTGGAAAACTTGCTGCAGGCTATCGATGATAAGCAAACCCAGACGTTACCGGACAAACCTTTGGATCAGTACCGCTTGGCCTTGGCGATGGGTTATGAGGATTGGGCTGGGTTAGAACGGGCTGTTGGCCAGAAAATGGCGGCGATCCACGCTGTGTTCGATGACATTATTGGGGCCGATGAGGAAGAGTCGCACAGTGAGACAACGGCTCAGTTCCATGAAATGTGGGCCATGATCAAAGATCCTGAGGTGGTGACAGCGATCCTCGCTGAGCTCAATGCCCCTGAGGCTAGCAGCCAGCTGTCCGTTTTGACCAACATGAAAGCCGAGCTGTCAAAGCGCACGTTGGGCCCTCGCGGCCGCGAAGTGTTAGCCAAATTGATGCCGGCAGTACTGATGCTGATTGTCACCCGTGATGATGCCCCCGCTGTGTTGGAGCGGGTTAGCAAACTCATTGTCCGCATCGCAACCCGAACCACTTATCTCGAACTGCTCAGTGAGCACCCTGCCGCACTTGAGCAATTAGTTAGGCTGTGTGCGGCGAGCCCGATGGTCGCCACCCAGCTGGCCCAGTATCCGATTTTGCTCGATGAACTGCTTGATCCTCAGCATTTGTACAACCCGACGCCGCTGGAGCATTACGGCGATGAATTGCGGGAGTTCCTGGCCCGGATCCCGGAAGAGGACATGGAGCAGCAGATGGAGGCGATTCGCCAGTTTAAGCAGGCCCAACTGCTGCGCATTGCGGCGGCCGATATTGCCGGAGCCCTGCCATTGATGAAGGTCAGCGATCACCTGACCTATTTAGCCGAAGCCATTGTTGCGGCCGTGGTCAATCAGGCCTGGCTGCAAATGGTCGACAAATACGGCGAGCCGACCCACTTGCTCGAGCGCAGCGGACGGGGATTTGCGGTATTGGGCTATGGCAAGGTGGGGGGCTGGGAGCTGGGGTATGGCTCGGACCTGGATCTGGTGTTCCTCCACGACTGTCCTGATAATGTGTACACCAATGGCCGCAAAGAGATCGACGGCAGGCAGTTTTATCTGCGCTTGGCCCAGCGGATTGTCCATCTGTTTTCGACCCGGACCGCCTCGGGGGTGCTGTACGAGGTCGATATCCGCTTGCGGCCGTCTGGCGCGTCGGGCCTGTTGGTCAGTACCATGGGGGCGTTCGCCGACTATCAGCAGCAAGAGGCATGGACCTGGGAGCACCAGGCCTTGGTCAGGGCGAGAATGATATACGGTGATGCCCCGCTCCAGCAGGCGTTTGCGGATGTCAGGCAGTCAGTCTTGATGGTCCGCCGAGAGGCTGTCTCTTTGCGGCGGGAAGTGGTGGAAATGCGCCACAAGATGCGCGAACATCTCGGCAGTAAGAAGGCTGGCATGTTTGGCCTCAAGCAGGATGAAGGTGGGATCACCGATATCGAGTTTCTGGCCCAATATTTGGTGCTACAACACGCGGCCGAAGAAAAGGCCCTGACCCGCTGGTCGGACAATGTCCGCCTGTTCGATACCATGGCCGATTACGATATTTTGGCCCCGGAGCAGGCCATGCAGCTCAAACAGGCCTACTGTGTGATGCGAGATGAAATCCACCGGCTAAGCCTGCTCGGCCTCCCCGCCTATGTGGAAGAAAGCCGTTTTGCCGCTGAGCGTCAGGTCGTCAAGGCGATCTGGCAGACATGGCTCGAGCCCGATGCCTAACACTGACTGACCAGCATATGCAGGAGCGGGGAGGCCTCGCTCTTTGTAGTTGAATAACCGTTGAAATCCCCTGAGCAGATGCATGCTAATTTGGCTTTGTGTTAATATTTGGGGGTTATCACAATCCCGGAGAAAAAAATGAAACTGACTCTTCCTGATTATGATCAAGCAGGCGTGCTGGTCGTGGGTGATGTCATGCTGGATCGCTACTGGTATGGGCCGACAGGCCGTATTTCACCTGAAGCCCCCGTTCCTGTAGTCAAAGTCGATCAGGTAGAGGAGCGTCCGGGGGGCGCGGCGAACGTGGCGATGAATATCGCGGCACTGGGTGGTCATGCCCGCCTAGTTGGCCTGACCGGTATTGACGAACCAGCCCGTGCGCTGTCGGAAAAGCTCTCGTCGCTGGATGTGCGCTGTGACTTTGTGACTTTGCCGGATTACCCTACCATCACCAAGTTGCGCGTCATGAGCCGCGGCCAGCAGATGATCCGCCTGGACTTCGAAGAAGGCTTCCATGATGTGCCGGCGGATGTGATTTTGCCGCGTATGGAGCAGGCATTGCCTTCCAGTAAGGTCGTGGTGCTGTCGGATTATGCCAAGGGAGCCCTCGAGCATGTGCAGGCAATGATCCAGCTGGCACGCAAGTCAGGGGTGGCGGTCATGGTCGATCCGAAAGGGGCGGACTTTGAACGTTACCGCGGTGCGACCTTGCTGACGCCGAACTTGTCTGAGTTCGAAGCGGTGGCGGGCAAAACCGAGTCGGAGCAAGATCTGGTTGAAAAAGGCATGGCCCTGATCGAGCGCTTTGAGCTGGAAGCGCTGCTGGTGACGCGCAGCGAGCACGGTATGACCCTGCTGCAAAAAGGCCAGGAGCCACTGCATATGCCGACCCAGGCCAAAGAGGTGTACGATGTCACCGGTGCCGGTGATACCGTGATTTCGGTGTTGGCGGCATCGCTGGCTGCGGGTAAGTCGTTGTCGGACTCTTGCAAGCTGGCCAATGCCGCTGCGGGTGTGGTGGTTGGCAAGTTGGGCACCTCGACCCTGTCGACCATTGAACTGACTGAAGCGATCCATGGCAGTCAGGACAGCGGGTTTGGGGTGATCAGTGAAGTTCAGCTCAAGCAGGCGGTGAAAGCAGCCCGCGCCCGTGGCGAGAAAGTCGTGATGACCAATGGGTGTTTCGATATCCTGCATGCCGGCCACGTGGCCTACCTCAACGAGGCGGCGAAGCTAGGTGATCGCCTGATCGTTGCCGTCAACTCAGACAGTTCGGTACAGGCGCTGAAGGGGCCGGGGCGTCCGGTCAACCCGGAAGATCGCCGTATGGCGGTATTGGCAGGGCTGGGTGCTGTTGATTGGGTAGTGCCGTTTAGCGAAGAAACCCCACAACGCTTGATTAGTGAAATATTGCCGACCCTGCTGGTAAAAGGGGGCGACTATAAGCCGGAAGAGATTGCCGGAGGCCAGGAAGTGATTGCTGCCGGTGGCGAAGTCCGGGTCCTGAACTTTGAAGACGGCTGTTCGACAAGCGAAATCATTGCGGCTATCAAGGGGGGGCGTGGCTAACTTGCCCCTGCCGTCGAAAAGTGGTGCCTCAGGGCTTGCTGAAGTATCACCAAGACAATAAAAAGCGCCATCATTGCTGATGGCGCTTTTTTTATGCTTGGCATTTCGAATGATAGACGGCGATTACTTTGCTCTGATCAGACCGGCATTAACATCCAAGACATCTTGTTCGTTCAGCGAGCCCACAGCCTGTTTTAGCTGAAGCTGGCTGATGATGTAGTCGTAGCGGGCATTGGCCAGCTGACGGTTGGCATCATATAGACGGCGGGTCGCATCCAGGACGTCAACGATGGTACGGGTACCGACATCGAAACCGGCCTCGGTCGCTTCAAGTGCCGACTGGGCAGAAACCACCGACTGCTGGTAAGCGCGAAGGGCACCGATAGAGGCGTTGATGTTGTTGTAGAAAGCACGTACGTCACGGACAACGCTGCGGTAAGAGCCTTCCAGATCTTCACTTGCCGCCACATAGCCGAACTGGGCCTGCTTCACTTCGGAGGTCACACGGCCACCGGTATAGACAGGCAGTGCCAGGTTGATACCGGCGGTCAGTGTGCCGTCATCAGTGCTGGCTAGCTTGTCATCGTAGTTGTAGCCGGCATTGAAAGACAGGGTCGGCAAGTGGCCGGACTCAGCTAGGGAAATCTGATCGCGGGCGATATCTTGTGAGATACGAGCCGTCAATAGGTTAAGGTTTTCCGTCTCGGCATCCTTGATCAGATCTAGCACTCGTGCTTTGGGTGCGCTGGCGCTGAAGCGGCGGGTATCCAAGATGCTAAGATCGGTGTGTGCTTGGCCGGTGATTTCGCGTAGACCCTCGTAGCTGTTAGTCAGGGCATTTTCAGCCAAGATTTCGTCCGCCAGTACGCTGTCATACTGCGCCTGGGCATCGTGCACATCGGTGATTGCTGAGAGGCCGACTTCGAAACGCTGCTTGGTTTGCTCTAGCTGGCGGCCAACGGCTGCCTTCTCGGCACGGACGAAGTCCAGGTCATCCATTGCGCGTAGCACGGCGAAGTAGGCGTCAGAGACACGCAGGATCAGGTTTTGCTGAGAGGTCGCATAGAATGCATCGCTCTGGCGGGCCACCTTCTCGCTAATATCTAGGTTTACCCAGCTGGCACGGTTGTAGATCGATTGGTCCAGGGTCAAACCACCGTTGAAACCATCGGCATCGCCATCCATGCGGGCGATGTTATAGCCAGCGGTTAGGTTGATTTGTGGTAGCAGTGCGCTTCGGGTTGAGTTAATCGCTTCGAACGCAGTATCTTTATCGGCAGCCGCACGCAGCAGCTGAGGGTCATTCTGTTTGGCTTGTTGGTAGATTTCGGCGAGATCATCAGCCAGTGCAGTATGGCTGAGACCGCCAAGCGCAAAGCTAACAAAAAGCGGAAGCAATTTTTTCATGTATGCCTTTCCTGGTCCTGACAAAAATAAGAGCAAGGCTCCAGTTTAACCTATGTTTCCTTGCCTGAAACTGATCATTGAACAATTTACTTTATTTTACGATATTTTACTGGATTAATTGTGATTCTAATCTTTTCGCTGAGAAAAACGACTTAAAAAAAATCATAATTATTGTCATAAATGTTGAATTAAATCATTGCCGTTCCTCATTGGGGATGGAATGATATATGCCTTCGTCGGCCGGAGGCCGTGCCAGAATGGGTGATAAGGAAGAAAAACATGGCAAAAACAGGTAGTAAGCAAACCGGACCGGGACAGTTTTCTGCCGGTGATGTGGAAATTCTTGCCCAGGAGCCATTGTATCAAGGCTTTTTCAGTATGGTGAAATACCGTTTTCGTCATCGCCTGTTTGCGGGGGGCTGGAGTGAGCCTCTGGACCGCGAGATGTTCGAACGTGGCCATGCTGCAGCCATGTTGCCTTATGATCCGGCCACCGATCGGGTGGTGCTGGTCGAGCAGTTCCGGGTTGGCGCGATGGCGGCAGATTGCTCGCCATGGCAGCTGGAGATTGTGGCCGGCATTATCGAGCCTGGCGAACAAGCCCAAGATGTGGTGCGCCGTGAGTCGGTGGAAGAGGCTGGCGTTGACGTCGGCCAGTTACATAAGATTACCCGCTATCTGTCGAGCTCCGGCGGTTGTTCGGAAACCTTGGATATTTTTGTCGGTGAGGTGGACAGCACGTCGGCGCAAGGCATCCATGGCCTGGCAGAGGAAGGCGAAGATATAAAAGTGCATGTGGTTTCTCGAGAAGAGGCATACCAGTGGGTGGAATCTGGTAAAATTGAGAATGCAGCCTCAATCATTGCCCTACAATGGTTGCAATTGAACTACACTCGGTTGCAAGCGGCCTCTTAGACGGACACATCACAGAGGATACCGATTGAATAGAAGATACGCTGTTGATTTTGCTGGTATCATGCGATTGTACGAAACCAACTATGCGAAGTTGCTCCCATTGCTACCAAAAAGCGATCAGGTAGGGGACCATTGCATTTATTGTGTTTCGGAACAGGAATATCATCTGACCATTACTGAGTCGACCCGTTATACCACGGTGGTTGAAATACATCTCAAGGCAGAGGAATCACTGCCTGATTACCTGATCCCAAAAATGACGATCAGGTTGTACCACGATGCTAGGGTCGCAGAAGTGTGTTCAGCTCAGCAGACTTCTCGTCTTCAGCCAAGGTATGATTACCCCAATATGCGAATGCATCAGAAAGATGAGAAGCATCAAGTTAACCGTTTTCTGGGAGACTGGTTGGCATACTGCCTAAAAAACGGGATCAGCAGACAGTCGGTTTGTTAATAGAATCAGATAGACAAGGTTTTTGACGTTTTGCAGAACTTTACTCTGCCACAGACGAACCGCGATAGTGTGGTTCTTCTGCAAATTACCGATACCCACCTTTTTGCCGATGATGGCGGCAGTTTGTTGGGCGTCACGACAAAAGATAGCTTTCATGCCGTGCTGGATGCGGTAGATGCTGCCGCGCGCCCTTTTGATGCCATTGTGGCAACGGGTGACATTTCCCAAGATCATACTGAATACTCTTACCAGCGCTTTTGTGAGGGGATCGCGCGCTGGTCGCAGCCATGCTTTTGGCTGCCGGGCAACCACGACTACCAGCCGAGCATGCAGGCGGTATTGCCCTCGCCGCAAATCAAGCCATGCCATCAAGTGCTGGCCGGCGAGCATTGGCAAGTGATCCTGCTCGATAGCCAGGTGAAAGGGGTCCCGCACGGTGAATTGAGCGGGGAGCAGCTCGATATGCTAGATCAGGCCTTGTCGGCTCATCCGAACCGGCATGCGCTGGTTCTGTTGCATCATCATCCGTTGCCGGCAGGCAGTGCCTGGCTCGATCAGCATCAGCTTCACAACAGTGAGCCGTTTTGGCAGGTGGTTGGCCGTTATCCGCAGGTGAAGGCGATTTTGTGCGGCCATATCCACCAGGAGTTGGACCGTATCCACCGGGGGGTGAGGGTCTTGGCAACTCCGTCGACCTGTATCCAGTTCCAGCCGGATTCGCAAGATTTTGCGCTGGACCAGAAAAGTCCCGGCTGGCGCTACCTTGCGCTGCACCGTGATGGGCAGCTCGATACCCAGGTCCACCGTCTTGATGGCCATGACTTTACCCCGAACTTTGATTCCGCAGGTTACTAGATGAAGCCGTTGCTCTTGTATATCCACGGCTTTAACAGCTCACCGAAGTCGCTCAAGGCGACCTTGATGGCTGAGTATTGCCAGCGTGAACGGCCGGATATCCAGGTTGAGATCCCGCAGATCCCGTGTTATCCCGCAGATGCCGCCCGATTTATTGATGAACGGGTGCAATCATTGCGAGAGCAATTCCGGATAGGCTTGGTCGGCAGTTCGCTGGGAGGCTACGTATCCACCTGGCTTAACGACCGCTATCAATTGCCTGCCGTGCTGGTCAATCCTGCCGTCAAGCCGTATGAGCTGTTGCAAGACTTCTTGGGCGAGCAGGAAAATCCTTATACCGGGGAGCGCTATTTCCTCGAAGCCAAACATATGGATGAGCTGCGCCAAATGGATGTGGGCAAACTCCGCCACCCCGAGCAGTTGTGGCTGCTCCAGCAAGAAGGTGACGAAGTGCTGGATTACCGCCAGGCTGTCGAGAAATACTCGGCCTGCCGGCAAACGGTTGAGCCCGAAGGGGATCATAGTTTTGTCGGATTTGATCGTTATCCCGAACAAATCATTCAATTTCTGGGTCTGTAATACTTCCCGAGCACGTGTTGCTTGAGAGGAATTTGTCCCGACTTGGATCAAATTCGACTCACAATTGTGGGCCACATTTTCGACCCTAGCTTGACATCCGAGCTGGGGTTACTGACTATTGTGGCAAAAAATTTTTCCGTAACTTTCCGTAATTATGACAGATCAAAGCTATAACGCTGGAGCCATTGAGGTTCTAAATGGCCTTGAGCCAGTACGCCGCCGTCCGGGGATGTATACCGACACGGTACGGCCTAACCACCTAGGCCAGGAAGTCATCGATAACAGTGTCGATGAAGCCTTGGCAGGCCACGCCCGCAAGGTTGAGGTCATTCTTCATGCGGATCAGTCACTGGAGGTGATTGATGATGGCCGGGGGATGCCGGTAGATATCCACCCGGAAGAAGGGGTATCTGGGGTCGAGCTTATCCTGTGTAAGCTTCACGCCGGTGGTAAGTTCTCAGGTAAAAACTACCAGTTCTCGGGTGGTTTGCACGGGGTGGGGATCTCGGTGGTTAACGCCCTGTCGACCCGCGTCGAGGTCACGGTGAAACGTGATGGCCAGGTATACCAAATTGCTTTTGAAAATGGTGACAAGGCCAGCGAGCTTGAAGTGATCGGTACCTGTGGTCGTCGTGCCAAGGGGACCAGCGTCCACTTCTGGCCCGATGCCAAGTATTTCGACAGCCCGAAATTTTCTGTCTCCCGCCTGAAGAGCAACCTCAAGGCCAAAGCGGTGCTTTGTCCAGGGTTGGAAATCGTCTTTACCGATAAAACCAGCGATGAAACCTTCCGCTGGTGTTACGAAGATGGTTTGAAGGATTATCTGGCCGAAGGCGTCAAGGGTTATACCCTGTTACCGGAAGAGCCGTTTACCGGTGTGTTCAGTGGCCAGACTGAAGCTGCTGACTGGGCATTGCTATGGCTGCCGGAAGGCGGTGAGCTGATCACCGAAAGTTACGTCAACCTGATCCCGACCGCGCAAGGCGGTACCCATGTCAATGGCCTGCGCCAGGGCCTGCTGGATGCGATGCGCGAGTTCTGTGAATTCCGCAACCTGCTGCCGCGCGGCGTGAAGCTGACCGCTGATGATATCTGGGACCGCTGCTCGTACGTGTTGTCGGTCAAGATGCAGGATCCGCAGTTCGCCGGCCAGACCAAAGAACGCCTGTCATCGCGCCAGTGTGCCGCCTTTGTCTCCGGTGTGGTCAAAGATGCTTTCAGCCTGTGGCTGAACGAGCGTCCGCAAATTGCCGAGCAGTTGGCCGAAGTGTGTATTGCCAACGCTCACCGCCGGATGCGTGCCAGCAAGAAAGTGGTGCGTAAGAAGGTGGCTTCGGGCCCGGCACTTCCGGGTAAGCTGGCTGACTGTTCGCAACAGGACTTGTCGCGTACCGAACTGTTCCTGGTCGAAGGTGACTCGGCAGGGGGCTCGGCCAAGCAGGCCCGCGATCGTGAATTCCAGGCAATCATGCCGCTGCGCGGTAAAATCCTGAACACCTGGGAAGTGTCTGCCGATCAGGTACTGGCCTCGCAGGAAGTCCATGATATTTCGGTCGCGCTGGGCATTGACCCGGACAGCGACGATTTGAGCGGCTTGCGCTATGGCAAGATCTGCGTGCTGGCCGATGCAGACTCCGATGGTCTGCATATTGCCACTCTGCTGTGCGCCTTGTTTGTCCGTCACTTCGAGTCTTTGGTCCGTGCTGGCCATGTCTATATCGCCATGCCACCGCTGTACCGTATCGACCTGGGCAAGGAAGTTTACTATGCCCTGGATGATGCCGAGAAAGACGGCATTCTCGATCGCCTCAGCAATAAGCGCGGCAAGGTTAACGTCCAGCGCTTCAAAGGTCTGGGTGAGATGAACCCGCTTCAGTTGCGCGAAACCACCATGGATCCGAATACCCGCCGCCTGGTTCAGCTGACGATCGACGATGACGAGCAGACCAACGAGATGATGGATATGCTGCTGGGCAAAAAGCGAGCGGAAGACCGCCGCCACTGGCTGCAGAGCAAAGGCGATATGGCCGAAGTGTGATTGATTGGGCCGGTCACAATATTGGCCGGTCTTGCCTGATGATTTGATAGCCTTTGCGATATGTTGGCACGGGCTGGAAACATAAACGGAATACCCAACGATGACTGATGTCTCAATGGATGGCGTTGAACAGCTTCCGCTACGGAAGTTTACCGAAGACGCCTACCTCAATTACTCCATGTACGTGATCATGGACCGTGCCTTGCCGTTTATCGGTGATGGCCTCAAGCCGGTACAGCGCCGTATCATCTATGCGATGTCTGAGCTGGGCCTGTCGGCAACCGCGAAATACAAGAAGTCGGCCCGTACCGTCGGTGACGTACTGGGTAAGTACCATCCGCACGGCGACTCCGCGTGTTACGAAGCCATGGTATTGATGGCGCAGCCGTTCTCCTACCGCTACCCGCTAGTTGACGGTCAGGGTAACTGGGGGGCGCCGGATGATCCGAAATCTTTCGCGGCGATGCGTTATACCGAATCGCGCCTATCGCGTTTCTCTGAGGTGCTGCTCAACGAGCTGGGCCAGGGTACGGTAGATTGGGGGCCGAACTTTGACGGCACCATGAAAGAGCCGAAGATGCTGCCAGCCCGCCTGCCGCATATCTTGCTTAACGGCGTTACCGGTATTGCCGTCGGTATGGCCACCGATATCCCGCCGCACAACGCCCGCGAAGTGGCCAATGCGGTTGTTCATCTGATTGAGAACCCGAAGGCCGAACTTGATGAGGTGATGGAATTCGTTCAGGGGCCGGATTACCCGACCGAAGCGGAGATCATCACGTCGAAAAACGACCTGAAGAAGGTCTATCGTACTGGCCGTGGCAGCATCAAGATGCGTGCGGTATGGCACAAGGAAAGCGGTGATATTGTGATCACGGCGCTGCCACACCAGGTGTCGGGCTCTAAGCTGCTTGAGCAGATTGCCAGCCAGATGCGTGCCAAGAAGCTGCCGATGGTGGAAGACTTGCGTGACGAGTCGGATCACGAGAACCCGACCCGTATCGTGATTGTACCGCGCTCTAACCGCGTGGACAGCGAGCAGCTGATGAACCATCTGTTTGCCTCGACCGATCTGGAAAAAAGCTTCCGCGTTAATCTCAACATGCTGGGCCTTGATGCCCGTCCGCAGGTTAAAGGCCTGGTGCAGATCCTTAACGAGTGGTTGCAGTTCCGTCGTACTACCGTACGCCGCCGTTTGCAGCACCGCTTGGACAAGGTCAATGCCCGCTTGCATATCCTTGAGGGTTTGCTGGCGGCTTACCTGAATATTGACGAAGTGATTGAGATCATCCGTACCGAAGATGATCCGAAAGCCGAATTGATGTCGCGCTTCGACCTGACAGCGATTCAGGCCGATGCGATTCTCGAAATCAAACTGCGTCAGCTGGCCAAACTGGAAGAGATCAAGATCCGCGGTGAGCAGGATGAGCTGTCGAAAGAGCGTGATCACCTTGAGAAACTGCTGGGCTCTGAGCGTCGCCTGAATACCCTGATCAAGAAAGAAATTTTGGCCGATGCCGAGAAGTACGGTGATGACCGCCGTTCGCCATTGGTTGAGCGTGAAGAAGCCAAGGCGTTGACCGAGCGTGAGCTGATCCCATCGGAAGCGATCACTGTGGTACTTTCCGAGAAAGGCTGGATCCGCCATGCCAAAGGCCATGAGGTTGATCCGACATCACTGAGCTACAAGTCGGGAGATGGCTACCAGGCCCATGCCCGCGGTAAGAGCAACCAGGCTGCGATTTTCCTTGGCTCGGATGGCCGCAGTTATGCACTTGAATCCCATACCTTGCCATCGGCACGAAGTCAGGGCGAGCCGATTACTGGTCGCTTGAATCTGACCCCGGGAAGCCAGGTCCGCCAGGTTATGATGGCTGATGATGACCAACTATGGCTGATGGGCTCGGATGCTGGCTACGGCTTCATCTGTAAGTGCAGCGATATGGTCTCGAAGAACAAGAACGGTAAGGCCTTGTTGACGGTACCGGAGAATGCTGCCGTGATGCCGCCGCAGTGCATTGCGGATCTGGAAAATGATGAGATCCTGGCCATTACCAATGAAGGTCGGATGTTGCTGTTCCCGATCAAAGAGCTGCCACAGCTGGGTAAAGGTAAGGGGAACAAGATCATCAATATCCCGGCTGCTCGCTCTAAGGCTCGGGAGGAATTTCTGTCGCAGTTGGTGGTATTGCCACAAGGCAGCCACCTGACTTTGCATGCCGGTAAGCGCAAGCTTGGCCTCAAGCCGACCGATCTGGATAACTTCCGGGGTGAGCGCGGTCGCCGCGGCAGTATGCTGCCGCGAGGTTTGCAGCGGGTGACCCGCTTGGAAATTGATGCTCCGCAAGCGCCTGAAGCGGAATAAGTTCAGGCGAGAAGCCGAGTGGAAGCCCTCCTATAGGAGGGCTTTTTATTGGGTGTTTTCCGGCTGTTCGGGGCAGAAAGAGGTAGGATGTGGTCTAATTTCTGCACATAAAAGGTGTTTTTTCCCGCAGCCTAAGTATACTAGCGAACGCTTGTACGCTGAGGAGAGTCTGATGTTGTTTGTATTGCGCATGATCGCTGTCGCAGTATTTGCTGTGTTCATGTTTGTATTTGGCTGTGGCTACTGTTTGCTCAGCCCTCGTAATCCCAAGAATGTTTATATCGTTGGTCGCCATTTCTGCAAGATGGCCCGTATTTTCGGTATTAAGCTGGAGCTTCGTTTCCCTGAGGGAGAGCAGCCTGTACCAAGCGTATATCTGGCGAACCACCAGAATAACTACGATATGTTCACCGTATCAGGGGCGATTCAGCCTCGTACAGTTACCGTGGGCAAGAAAAGCATTGCCTGGATGCCGTTGTTCGGCCAGCTTTACTGGCTTACTGGGAATATCTTGATTGACCGTGCCAACCGCAGCAAGGCTGTTGGCACCATTGGCCAGGTGATTGAGCAAATCAAAGAGCGTAATGTATCTATATGGATGTTCCCGGAAGGTACTCGTTCGCGCGGCCGTGGTTTGCTGCCGTTCAAAACCGGCGCTTTTCATGCCGCTATCGGCGCTGGTGTTCCGGTGGTGCCGATTGTGTGTAGTAGCACGGAAAATGTTAAACTGAATAAATGGGACAACGGTGTGGTGATCGTTGAAATGTTACCACCTGTACCAGTAGATGGGCTGACCAAAGAAGATGTCCGTCAGTTGTCGAATCAGTGTCGTGATCTGATGGCGGCGAAGTTGGAAGAGCTCAATGCAGAAGCGGACAGCCGCTCAGCACGTTAATTAACCAGCTATCTTGCCATTGTGTGAATGATTAAGGACATGCCCTAGCGTGTCCTTTTTGTTTTTGTGTAGTTGAACGAACCATGATTGAAGAACAGGTTATATTAGTCGATCCGCAGGGCAGGGAGCTTGGCGTCGAAGAAAAAATGCAGGCTCACCGGGACGGTGTCCTTCATTTGGCTTTTTCGGTATTGCTGTACCGTGATCGTGGTAACGAGCGGGAATTCCTGATGCAGCAACGCGCATTGGGCAAATATCACAGTGGCGGGTTATGGACCAATACCTGCTGCTCTCATCCGCGCCAGGGAGAATCGATGGAGCAGGCGGGGATCCGCAGGTTGGCGGAAGAGATGGGGGTTGTTGATATCCAAGCCCTGGTTGATGTGGCCAATTTTGTCTACCGTGCCGAGCTGGGTAATGGGTTGGTGGAGCACGAGTTGGATCATGTCTTGGTGGCTTCAGCCACAGATATCACGGTGGTACCGAACCCGGAGGAAGTGCTGGCTTATCGCTGGTGGCCTCAGAGTGAATTGCAAACAGCGCTTGAACAAGCGCCTGAACACTTTACCGCTTGGTTTCCGCAGGTACTGGCCCTGGCGGAAACCAACGCCTAGCTAAGCTTGGCCATGAAGGGCCGTTCGGCCTCTAAAGCGAAAAAAAGCTGCCGGGTGGCAGCTTTTTTGCGTTATCGCTAATCGGCGAGGCGATTATTTGCGAACGGCAATCGCTTCAATTTCGATTTTTACATCTTTTGGCAGGCGAGCGACTTCAACGCAAGAACGCGCAGGGTATGGCGCATTGTGCTCGTCGAAGAACTTACCGTATACCTCGTTAACCGTACCGAAGTCGTTCAGATCTTTTACGAATACCGTCATTTTGACGATGTCTGCGACCTTAAGGCCAGACGACTCAACTACCGCCTTTACATTTTCTAGTGACTGGCGAGCCTGCTCAGCGATATCGTCAGCCACTTCACCGGTTTGAGGGTTTACAGGGATCTGGCCTGAAGTAAGTACCATGTTGCCTAGATCTACACCTTGTACATAAGGGCCGATTGCAGCTGGTGCCTGCTCTGTGTGAAGTACTTGAGTCATTACTTGTCCTTACTTAATTCATGTTAGGTCATCGTTAGAGGTCTAGTTTGCAACCCATTGGCAAAGAGGTCAAAGGGTTTCAGGTAGGCTGGATAAAAAGGCAGCATTATTGGGCTGCCTTGTTTCGCGCGCGAGGGGACGGCGGTTCAGGCTGGGATCCCGAGCCTCGCCTTGACCACTTTTTCACACTCATCAATACGGGTGATATCTTTCGGCGCGACCATGACCGTGTCGTTGCCGCCTACGGTACCGAGGATCTCGGCATGTGGTTGTATGTCGATCAGCCTAGCCACAAGCTGGGCACCCCCAGGGTGGGTTTTCACGACCACGACCAATTGGTTATGGGTAATGAACTCGATCTGGGAAGCAATCGATGAGCCAACTTGTACCGGCTCGCTCTCTACGGTTAGGCAGTAGACTTTTTTGCCGTAGGCATTGGGTACCTTTGCCACGCCCAGCCTAGATAGCAGGCGGGAGACGGTGGACTGGCTAACATCTTCAAAGCCCATGGCGATTAGCTGTTTTCGGATATCGTCCTGGGTTGAAAAGCTTTGTTGCTGCAATAACCGCTTGCAGGCGGAAGTCATGCTTTCCTCTTGGCAGAAAGCGTCTATCGCTCCGTGCATACTGTATCCACTCACGGGCAACTCCTTGTTATTCTATTGGTCTTTTGATCGTATCTCGTTCGTAGCCTTCGCAACGGTGGGGTGTTGTGTGAAGTCTCCGCTTCTTTTCGGTGCGAGTTATCGGCTGCTTGGTGGCAAGAGATAATGTCTCGGTTGCATAATCTTGCAATGGCATCATATCAACAATGTCAAAGTAATTTATTGACCCCTATCACCAAAACAAAACGCCATCCATTTGCTTAGAATGAGGAATTATATCCTGACTGATCAAGTAGGGTTCGAGGATCTAACTTGACTGCCGGTTGGGATTGGTTCGCGGCCATCCCTTCTTCCTCGTCGGGGAGGTTGAGCCCCGACAGGTTGCCCGAGGGATAGTTGTTGTACTGGGTTGCCGGTAATAGGGGGCGACGTTGCTGGCGCTCAGGTGATGCGTTGGGGCTGCTATTGCTGGCTACCTGAATCGCTTCTTTGCTCGGGCGGTTGAGCTCGCTGACGTAGTCTGACACTTTAATCCCGGCGAGCTCGGTACTGGCCGACTTCACTGTAATACCCAGTGCATCCAGCCAGTCGAAAATCAGCGGGGAGGGGATGAACTGGCTGTAGCGTGCGGCCGGCCGCAGGTTGTTCAAATCTTGTGGGTTGTTGACGATGGCTACGGTGATCCCGACGATTTCCCCGTCTTCATTGAACACGGGCCCACCACTCATGCCCGACATGACCGGCGCATCACTGAGTGAATAGAGGCAATCGGTGTTGGTATCAACCACATCCTGTAGGTATTTGCCTGTGCCGCTCACGGTGGTCCCGACGAGGGAGTGACCATGGTGGATGACGGACTGGTCGGGGTAGATCAAGCCCCAAATTGGTTGGGCATTGGAGGGGCGGCGGATCAGGGCCAAATCGCATGCTGGATGGTAGATGACATCGAGATCCCAGGACAGCTGGGCGACATGCTTGGCGGTGATCATATAGTCATTGCTGATCGGTACGGCCGAGCCGAAGCCGCCCAGCAGCATCGGTACCCCGATCACGACCATCTCGTTGGCGGAATGCTGGTAGGTTTGCTGGACGGGACCGTTGCTGGTAACACAGCCCGATAATGTGGCTGAAACAAGAAATATATGACAGGGACGGATAAGCAGGCACCAGACTGCTTTGACAAGGTGCGCATGTTTTTTCATTTCACTAGCCTATGATTGTTTTTGTTTTTTATTGTTTTGCCAGCACGCAAGGCTGGAATATTAAAGGTAGTGAGCCGAAAGAAGGGGCGGGGGGTCGGAAATGAGAATAAAAAAGCCTGCTCAAAGTTGAGCAGGCTTTCTTTTTCCTAGGGCATCAGATGTCGTAAGTGAGACAACTTTTTCAGCCAGTTAGCCGTTTTTGAGCTGGTGGCTTAGTTGCTTTCTGTGACGATTTCCCGTGAGAAGACTTTTTCACAGTACTTACACTTGAGTTGGATGTCTTCTTTCTTGGTGATCACCTTGAAGCTGCTGTCGACTGGCTCGCCGTGTGAGATACAGTTGCTGTTCGGGCACTTGAATACGGCATTGATTTGCTCTGGCAGGGCCAGGTTCAGCTTTTTCACCACTTCGTAGTTTTCGATTTGGTTGACGGTCGCCTGTGGCGCGTAAAGGGCCAGCTGGCTTGCCTGCTCTTCACTGATGAAGATGTTTTCGATCTTGATCAGATCCTTGGCTCCCAGTGCCGAGGAAGGCAGGTTGAGGCCAACGGTGACGCGCTGGTTGGTTTTGTGCATTTTGAACAGCTTCAGGACTTTGAAACCGACATTTGCAGGAATATGGTCGATAACTGTACCGTTCTTGATCGCTTCGACCTGTAGTTGTGTTTCCTTCGCCATTGTTTTCTCTCCTGCTTAGATTGCTTCGTTTAGGACCAGTGCCAATAGGGCTTCACGTGCGTACACACCATTTTCTGCTTGCTGGAAGAAGTAAGCATGCTTGGTCTTGTCGACATCCGTGGTAATTTCATCAATGCGTGGTAGCGGGTGCAGTACCTTCAGGTTGTCACGGGCTTCGGCCAGCATTGGGGCGGTCAGGATGTAAGCCGCTTTCATGTGGGCATACTCTGACTCGTCGAAACGCTCTTTTTGCACGCGGGTCATGTACAGGATATCCAGCTCAGGGATCACTTCTTCCATCGCGTGGTGGAGGCTGTAGCTGATGCCGGCTTCGTCCAGCTCTTCGCAGATGTAATCCGGCATTGCCAGCACTTCCGGTGCGATGAAGAAGAACTTCACATTGTTGAATTTCGCCAGTGCTTGGGTCAGGGAGTGAACCGTTCGGCCGTACTTCAGGTCGCCGACGAACGCCACATTGAGGTTATCCAGCGTGCCCTGAGTTTCGTAGATAGTAAACAGGTCCAGCAGGGTTTGGGTTGGGTGTTGATTGGCACCGTCACCGCCGTTAATCACAGGGACGTTGTTTGAGAACTCGGAGGCTAGACGGGCCGCCCCTTCCTGTGGGTGGCGCATCACAAAGGCATCCACATACGAGGAGATGACCTGGACTGAGTCGGCAAGGGTCTCACCTTTTTTCGCCAGTGAGGTGTTACCACCGTTGTCAAAGCCAATCACGGTGCCGCCCAAGCGCTGAACCGCAGTTTCAAAAGAAAGGCGGGTTCGGGTGGATGGCTCGAAGAAACAGCTTGCAACTACCTTGTTCTTCAGAAGTTCAGGGTTCGGCTCGGCTTTCAGTTTGCCTGCAGTCTCGACAACCAGCTCAAGCTCACTACGGCTCAGTTCCGGGATGGAAATGATGTGCTTTTGAAACAGCGAATTCGCCATGGCTTCTCTTCCCTTTTAATTACGATGATGAACGACAGGTGCCTGCGGGGGGGTGTTGCAGGCAAAAAAAAGCCCCCTTAATAAAGGAGGCTCTTTTTACTAAAACAGGAAAAACAAAAAACGGCGCCAGCGCCGAGAATCGGCGTAGGGTCATCAGGTTTAGCTGAAAAGACGGGCGCATTTTTTATCTCTCTCTGGACAAATTGCGAAGGATTATACCCCCATTTTTCGCGAACGCAAGCGTTTGCCTAAAGTATTCATTTGTTGGAACTTTATGCACTATGTGTGGGTGTTTTTCGGGCTAGGCAAGGCTGCCTAACATGCTGATCTCGCGGAGGTTGTTTTGCTATTTGTCGCCGGTAGGTGGTGGGTATATAGGCATAAAAAAATACCGGCCCGAAGGCCGGTATGGGTTTGAGAGTAGTTACACTCAAGAGAGTCGATTATTGACCCAGTGTCGCTACCATCACAGCTTTGATGGTGTGCATACGGTTTTCAGCTTCGTCGAATACGATAGAGTAGTCAGACTCAACCACTTCATCAGTTACTTCACAGCCTTGTGCCAGTACTGGGTATTCTGCTGCTAGCTGCTTACCTACAGTGGTGTCTTCACCGTGGAACGCTGGTAGGCAGTGCATGAATTTCACGTGTGGGTTGCCAGTGGCTTTGATCATGTCCATGTTGACCTGGTAAGGCAGCATTAGGTTGATACGCTCAGCCCATGCTTCTTTCGCTTCGCCCATAGAGACCCAAACGTCAGTGTATAGGAAGTCTACGCCTGCAACGCCTTCTTGTACGTCTTCAGTCATAGTGATTTTCGCGCCAGTGGTTTCAGCAATTTCGCGGCACTGAGCAACAAGTGCTTCTTCAGGCCAGAACTGCTTAGGAGCCACTAGGCGGATGTCCATACCCATTTTCGCGGCACCAACCATTAGGGAGTTACCCATGTTGTTGCGTGCATCGCCAAGGTAGGCAAATTTCATTTCGTGTAGCTGCTTGCCACGGCCGTGCTCTTGCATGGTCAGGAAGTCAGCTAGGATTTGGGTTGGGTGGAATTCGTCTGTTAGGCCGTTCCATACTGGTACACCAGCGTATTGGCCTAGCTCTTCAACGATTTCCTGACCGAAACCGCGGTACTCGATGCCGTCATACATGCGGCCAAGTACGCGAGCGGTATCTTTCATTGATTCTTTGTGGCCGATTTGAGAGCCTGATGGGCCAAGGTAAGAAACTTGTGCGCCTTGGTCGAAAGCCGCTACTTCAAAAGCACAGCGAGTACGAGTCGATGTTTTTTCGAAGATTAGGGCAATGTTCTTGCCAGTTAGGCGAGGCTGCTCGTAACCGTTGTACTTCGCTTTTTTCAGCTCAGCAGATAGCTCTAGCAGGTGCTGGATCTCGCGTGGAGTGAAGTCTAGAAGTTTTAGGAAGTTACGGTTGCGAAGGTTAAAAGCCATGATGTTATCCTCTCTGAATCTGTATCTCTCTGTCCGGGGAGGGGCTGAATGAGTTGGATAGCCCCGCCGTCGGAAGGTAATATGTATTGTTTAACGTATTATTTATGTTTTGTGAATAACTATTCTATTATTCTGCAATAATATTTGTGCCAGCTTCACCTTTTAGGATCGCTAGGCCATCTGCAAGGGCACCGATCCCCACCAGCTTGCCGCCTTTTTTGATGAAGTCGCATGAGGCATCGATTTTTGGTCCCATGGAGCCCGCATCGAAGGCATACTGAGCCAGTTCGCGAGGGGTGGTGCTGCGCAGCGCTTTCTGGGTTGGTTTACCCCAGTCAAGATAAACCGCGTCGGCATCGGTCAGGATGAGCAGGGCATCGGCATTAAGTTGCTGGGCTAGGTATGCTGCAGACATGTCTTTGTCGATGACGGCTTCTACGCCGACCAATTTGCCATTTTCTTTCTTCACCGGGATACCGCCGCCACCGGTACAGATCACCAGGTGATCTTGCTTGATCAGGGTGGTGATCGCATCGCTTTCTACAATACCGGTTGGTAGCGGGCTTGGTACCACGCGGCGGAAATACTGGCCGTCAGGTTTAACAGTCCAGTGGTATTTCTCAGCCATTTCGCGGGCTTCGGCTTCTTCGTAGACAGGGCCGATAGGCTTGGTTGGATCGGCAAAGGCCGGATCGTTCGGGTCTACGGTCATCTGGGTTAGCATGCAGGAGATATCTTGCTCCGGCAGGAGGTTCTTCAGCTCTTGCATCAGCATGTAGCCAATCATGCCCTGAGTTTCTGAACCCAGTACGTCTAATGGGTATGGGTTAACTTTCTTGTATTCCAGTCCTTGTAGAGCCAGCAGGCCAACTTGTGGGCCATTGCCGTGGACTAGAACTACGTTGTATTCCTTGCCAATTTCAGCAATGGTCTGGGCTGCTTTGGCAATGTTCTGGCGCTGGATATCAGCTTCAAGTGGTTCGCCACGGCGAAGTAGGGCATTTCCGCCTAGTGCCACTACAACAGTTTGCTTGGTCATGTGATCGTCTCTCTTGATGTACTCTCAGTGTTATTGTGTTTTGTTTGGCTTATGGGCCTAAATTGATTCTGAGAGGTCTTGCTGTTGTATGGCCGGTGCCGGGCACCGGCCGTCAGGTTTGGCTAATCGCCTTGGTATTAGATACCGTCACGCTCGATTGGGCAGCTCATGCAGCGAGCACCACCACGACCGCGGCCTAGTTCATCACCTGGGATAGGTAGGACTGTGATGCCTGCCTTGTCGTATTTCTCGTTGGTGTAAGTGTTACGCTCATAACCGATAACCACGCCAGGCTTAACAGTCAGCACGTTGTTCGCATCGTTCCACTGCTCGCGCTCGGCTTCGAAGCTGTCACCACCAGTGGTGATAAGGTTTAGCTTGTCTACGCCCAGAGCTTTCTCGATAGCGGTAACGAAGTAACCTTCTTCTTTCACTTTCACTGCGCCAGACTCGTCACCAGTTAGGCTCCAGCACTGTACGTCTTTACGCACAACTTCTGGGTAAACAGAGAAGGTATCTTCACGCATGTGCGTCATTACCGTATCAAGGTGCATGCATGAGCGGTGCTTAGGTAGTTGCATTGCGATAACTTGTTTTGCTTCGCCATGCTTGAACAGGCTTGATGCCAACTGCTCAACACCCTGAGGAGTCGTGCGCTCAGACATCCCGATAAGCACTGCGCCTTTACCGATAACAAGCACGTCGCCGCCTTCAATAGTTGAGTTGTCGTACATCTTCTCTTCGTCGCCGAAGTACTTGATGAAGTCCTGGCCAGCGAAGGTCGGGTGCCAGCGGTAGATGGCGCGAACGTGGTTGGTTTCACGCTGGCGGGCAGGTTTCGCCATTGGGTTGATAGACACACCGCCGTATACCCAGCAAGACGTATCACGGGTGAACAGGTGGTTTGGTAGTGGTTCGATGATGAAGTCAGTTGGCTCGTGCATGCCTTGCATCATTGAAGACGATTTAATTGGTAGCTCAGCGTAGCTTAGGCCGCCAAGAAGAATTGAAGACAATTCCTTGCTTGGTAGGTCTGCGAGGAAGCAGCGTACGTCATTGGCGAATGCGTTACCCAAGCGGTAGTCAGAAATCTGAGTCTTAAGAAGCCAGTCTTTCGCTTCTGGAACTTCTAGGGTGTCTGCTAGTAGATCACCAAGAAGCATTACCTCAACACCTTGCTCGCGAAGTGTGTTGGCAAATACGTCGTGTTCCTGGCCCGCGCGTTCAACGGCTAATACATCATCAAAAAGTAGATCGTGACAGTTTGATGGTGTTAGGTGAGTTAGGGCACGCTCTGGGCGGTGGATAAGAACGCGGCGCAATTGACCTATTTCAGAACCTACGTAGAACTTACTCATGATCGTATCTCTCTTTATTTATTGCCAAATGATTGGCTGTATTTGTTTTATTGCAAAGTAAGAAGTTGTTTATTTCTTTGCTTTCGTATCTGGTGTTTATTTTACCTGTAAGGCATTCACAGTCTTAGAGGTCTATCACAGTTTTGTTATTAATGCGGTAACGCTATATATTTGTTTTATTAACATTTTTAATGCATCTGTCACTCGGTTACGTGAATGGGTATTTATGTGTTTTGACTAGGTTTTAAGTGAAAGGTGGTGTTTTAAGTTGTTGTTTTTTATGTTTGTTTTGGGGTGCTTGGGAATCTTATTCAGATTTTATTACGTTGTCTTAATGTAAAAAATATAATCTTATGCACTAAAACTGTTTGTCTATATAAAAATAAGCAGAATGTTACTATGTTGGTAACAAATATTTTTCCTTTTATATTTTGCTCTAGGCTTTTTGTAATTTTAGTACACTGGTTTATTTCTGTGTTTAAGGTGTTCTATAGGGAGGAAGAATTAGCTTTAAATAAGTTATATAACGTTTTTGTGGTGCTCGATTAATATTTGATTAAATAAAGTTGTGATTAATGGCTGGAGTCTATTTCTCATGGTGTCGGTGCAAAGATACATACTGAGTGATGACAAAACCGCTGTTTGGCGCTGGGCATGTTATTGATCTGGGTGTGGTCGGTTTGGGCTTTACGTCGCAGGGAATTTATGACGACTGGTGCTAGAGGCTAGAGGCTAGAGGCTAGAGGCTAGAGGCTAGAGGCTAGGGGGAGAAATAAAAAAGCCGCCCCTCTGGGGCGGCGAAACAAGCAAGATCGAAAGGGGGGGATTAAAGCATGGCGCCGACACTCAGCATTGCCATGATCAGTACCGTCAGGATACCTAGTAGTGGAGCGACCCACTTAACCCAGCGCACGTACGGAACTCGCGCGATAGCCAAGCCACCCATTACTACTGCTGAGGTCGGGGTCATTAGGTTCACAATACCGGAGGCAGACTGGTATGCCGTTACCACAAGATCGCGGCCCACACCGGCAAAGTCCGCTAGCGGTGCCATGATCGGCATGGTCAGTACCGCTAGGCCTGAAGACGAAGGCACCAAGAAGGATAGCAGGATCTCCAGCCAGTACATCACATTGATAAATACGATTGAAGACAGACCGGTTACAGCATGCTCGGCGGCATTCAGGATGGTGTCTGTGATCATACCGCGGTCCATGATAACCACGATGCCACGGGCAATACCGATGATAAGTGCAACACCCAGTAGGTCGCGAGCACCGTCAATGAAGCTAGACGTAAACTCTTCTTCGCTCATGCGGGCAATCAGGCCGATGATAATGGTCGAGGCCAGGAACATGCCTGAAATCTCAGCCATCCACCAACCAGCAACCGCAACGCCGTAAATCATGATACCGAATGAAGCGGCGAAGATAGCCAGGATAACTTTGCGTGTTGTGGTGAACTCAAGCATTTCGCCAGACTGGTTACCCAGGAAGTGCGCTTTGTTCTCTTCGTATTTGTCGTAGACGATCGATTTGGTTTTGTCGGCACGAACCATTTTGGCATAGCGCATGACGTAAGCGACACAGATCAACCAGCCAACAACCAGCATCGCCACGCGAAGCATGATGCCATCGGTAAACGGGATGCCGGCAGCATTTGCCGCGATAACCGTTGCAAATGGGTTGATGGTTGAGCCCAGGGTACCGATACCGGCACCAAGCAGTACGGTTGCTGCGGCAACCACTGGGTCAAAGCGGGCGGCCATCATCACAGGAACCAGCAGGGTATAGAACGGCAGGGATTCTTCTGCCATGCCGTAGATGGTACCGCCTGCGGCGAAGAGTGCCATCAGGATCGGGATCATCATTTCTTCCCTACCCTGAAGACGGGCGGTAACGCGCTCGATACCGGCATCGATCGCTCCGGTTTTAGTTACCAGACCAAGGAAGCCACCGATCACTAGGATGAAGAGCGAAACATCGATAGCCGCTGCTTCATAGGTGTTGTGATCGTAGAAGCCGTCAATCGGGGCTAGCAGTACATCAACCACGCCTTGTGGGTTGCTTTCGACGGGTTGGTAGGTGCCTGTGACTGGAACCTCACGCCCCAAATCTTCATTCATGACGCGCTCGTACTGGCCAGCCGGTACGATCCAGGTCATCAATGCGACGAGGGCAATAAGGGCAAATAAAATGGTGTAAGCAGAAGGGAATTTGAAATTGGCGAAGAAGCCGCCTTTTTCTTCCTGTTTCATTGTTTCGGTTGTCATTGTTTTCTCCTTGCCCTTGTACATCCAAATACAAGGGTGATTCATCTACCAGGCCTGCCGTTAGGCATGACAGGGCTCGCCGACATGACGCCGGAGCAGGCAGAACCAGGCATTAGCGATAGCTAACGAAAATGGTTTATAAGTTGTTTATCCTTGCTGGCGAAACAGCTTGGATAGGGGTGTCAATGTTGGGTGAGATGTCAGAGCCGTACACTCACACTCTGGCACCGCAAAGGACTCCGTTGGCGCAATGCCGTCCAATGCTGTTGTCAGGTGGGTGAGTGTCCTACGGGGACGACGCAGCTGGCTGCGGCGCCGTCTCCCTGGCTCGGGGCCGTGGTAGAAGTTACTCATGATCGTATCTCTCGTATGCTTATGTAATGGCCATCAGTCTTTGCCGTGGCTCTATTTGTTTGCTGCCAGTGAATTTTATGCCGCCGAGCGCAGTATATCTTTGGGATTGTTCACATTTTTTTTGCGCTTTCATATCGCCTGCTTATCGGTAAACAGTGAGCTCAGGGTATTTCTCTGGGTTTTGTGGGTGAATATGCTATTGAGGGTTTTATGTTTATTCGCTTAAAGCGCATATCGGGGAATATTATGCATTTTCTCGCTTCATCACTGCGCGAAATATATTTATCGTTAGTTTGATAAATATCAAGTTTCTCTGCGGAGGCGATTTCATTTGGTATTTTATTGCGATCCGTGCGATATTTGCGTTCGAATTTATTCCATAGGTGGAGTTTCCCCATGTCTTATGCAGAACTAATCGAAGAGCAGAAGGAAGAAACGCGTGAAATTATCGCGGCCTTGCTAGAGGATGGCAGTGATCCTGATGCGCTTTACAGCATTGAGCACCACTTTTCGGCAGACACGTTCGAAGAGCTTGAAGCTGCGGCAGTAGAAGCTTTCAAGATGGGCTTTGAAGTCCTGGAAGCCGAAGAGCTTGAGCTGGCACCGGAAGACGGTGGCGGTAAAGTGGTCTGTTTCGATGCCGTGATGGAATCCGCTCTAAATGCCGATGTGATTGACGAGCAGGCTGAGAAACTGATCCAGCTCGCTGAAAAGCACAACATCGACTACGACGGTTGGGGTACTTACTTCGAGTCGGGCGAAGATGACGAAGAAGAGGGTGAAGACGAAGAGTAATCTTCGCTTGCCGTAACCGCATTGCAAAAGCTGGCTGAGTGCCAGCTTTTTTGTGTCTGAAATTTATAAGTAGACACTTTCAATCACGTTCATTACCCAGAACTATAGCGTCTTGAGCATCCTGACTTCGCAGGCATCGTGGCCGGTCTGTCCCATCGCGTGTGGGATGCGGACAAAGCCCAACCCTTGATATAGCTTGATAGCTGCCTGCAGCGAGGCGGTTGTCTCAAGGTAGCAAGCATTGAAGCCTTGCTCACGGGCAAACTTCAAGGCGGTGGCGGCGATCCGGCGGGCGAAGCCCTTGCCACGTAGCTCTGGCAAGAAATACATTTTCTGCAGTTCGCAAACGCCTTCTTCCCCTGCCAATGGGGCAATACCGCCACCCCCAAAGATGCGGTTGTCCTTTTCGATGACCCAGTATGCACTGTCAGGCTCACTGTACACCTCGCTGAGAGCATCCAGCGTCGGATCGGCAACCCCGTAGCCTTTGTCCGCAGTCAGGCCGTGCTCGGCGGATACCCGGCGCACAACGGCGGCCATGGCAGCGTTATCAAGCGGGGTGAGAAGCCGGAGCTGATAGCCTGCTTGCTGCTTGTTGGCTTGGATCGCTTTGGTATAGCGTTGCAGGCTTTGGGCGAGATTGTCGATTTCATCCTGATCGAGCTGTGCCATGAAGTCGGCGACTTGGAGGTTGAGGGACTGGTTGAGGCTATTGAGCAGTGCTTGGCCTTGCGGTGAAAGGCTGGATAGCTGCTTGCGGCCATCTTCGGGATCGGCCTGGGTGATCAGGTAGCCGGCGTTGAGCAAACTGGCCGTGGTTCGGCTGGCGTTGGACTTGTCGACTTTTAGCCTGCTGGCCAATTGGTTTACCGATAGCGGCTGCTCTTCGAGCTCGATCAGAGCGTGGGCTTGTACTGGTGTGATATCGAGGCTACCGCATTGGCGGTCAAGCATACCCAATTCCCGCACGAGCAGGCGGGATTGGGCTCTGAGAGAAGTTGCGTCCATTCATTTGGCTCTTTTGGTTGCGTCGTGCAATTAAAATTAGTTGCTTCTCGCAACGTTGTCAACCGAGATATCGCTGACGTCGGCGCATTGCTGCAATTCACCATGGTGACAAGCAAGGTGCCCCATCGCTTCTTTGGCGGCTTGCTTGGCGGTTTTCTTCTGCCAGATACGCTCGTGGAAATAGTAGGCGACGGTGTTGATAGCCGGTTCAATCATGGCCATTACGCTACCAATCAGCAAATCGCCGGTTAGCAGGTAGGCAACACCAAACGCGACGCTGAAGTGCACAACGGCAAAGCTGAAGGTTTTGCGTCCCGGGTTGGCAAAGCCACTGCGAAGCAGTGCCTTGGTTTGCCAGGCTTTTTCATGGAAGTAGAAAGCCACCGTATTGACCATTGGCTCTATCATGGCGATCAGGCTGCTGATCAGGATCTCGCCTGTCAGTAAGTAGGCAACGCTGAAAGCGACAAAGAAGTGGATAATGGCAAAGCTAATGGTTTTTGTCATGGCGGTCTCTCCCTCAGTGGATAATTTCATGTTAATGATAATTGTTATCACTTGCAATCTATTATCATCTATCGCTTTGATAGGTGTGACCTATGATCGAATGCCTTGCTCTAATCGCCGGGAAGGGAAGGGGGAAGCGGATAGTTCGGTATTAAGGGAACGCTGGCAATAAAAAAGCCGGCACATGGCCGACTTTTAATGACGTGTAATGACTGGCGATTACAAGGCTGCGATAGTCGCTTGCTGCTCGGCCAGTTTCACTAGAGTCTCTTTGTAACCATCAAGCTTCTCGCGCTCTTTGGCAACAACCGCTTCAGGGGCTTTAGCAACGAAACCTTCGTTGCCTAGCTTGCCTTCGATGCGCTTGATTTCACCTTCGGTCTTCTTGATTTCTTTCGCTAGGCGATCAAGCTCAGCGTCTTTGTCAATTAGGCCTGCCATTGGGATCATCAGCTCAGACTTGCCAACCAGTGATGTTGCACAGGCTGGTGTCTCTTCACCGGCAGCCAGTACTCGGATGTTCTCTAGCTTGGCTAGGGAAACCAGTACTTGCTTGTTGGCTTCAAGGCGTGCTGCATCTTTCTCGTTTGCGGCTTTTAGCATCACATCAAGCGGTTTGCTTGGGGCAATGTCGTACTCGGCACGCAGGTTACGGATGCTGGTGATAAAGCTCTTCACCCACTCGATGTCAGCCAGCGCTTCTGCATTGAAGTTCGCTTCATCGTACTGAGGCAGTGCCTGCAGCATGATGGTATCGCCATCAACACCGTCAACCAGCGGCTTGACGCTCTGCCAGATAGTTTCGGTGATGTATGGGATCACTGGGTGAGCCAGGCGCAGGGTCTTCTCAAGTACGGTGATCAGAGTACGACGGGTTGCACGCTGCTGCGCTTCGGTGCCTTTCCAAAGTACCGGCTTGGTTAGCTCTAGGTACCAGTCACAGAACTGGTTCCAGATGAACTCGTAGATCGTGTTCGCCGCCATGTCCAGACGGAAGTTGTCGATATGACCGTTGAACTCTTTCGCTGCAAGCTCGAACTGAGATTCGATCCACTTGTCAGCCAGCGAGTACTCTAGCTCGGCATCTGCGGCGAAACCACAATCTTGATCTTCTGTGTTCATCAGTACGTAACGGCTGGCGTTCCATAGCTTGTTACAGAAGTTGCGGTAACCTTCAAGGCGTTTCATGTCCCAGTTGATGTCACGGCCGGTAGAAGCCATGGCAGCAAGGGTAAAGCGCAGGGCATCAGTACCGTAAGGTTCGATACCGTTTTCGAATGTCTTGCGGGTGTTCTTCTCGATCTTCGCGGCCAGCTGCGGCTGCATCATGTTACCGGTACGCTTGGTAACCAGTGACTCTAGATCGATACCGTCGATCATGTCGATTGGGTCAAGCACGTTACCTTTTGATTTCGACATCTTGTCGCCGTTTTCGTCTCGGATCAGACCCGTTACGTATACGGTCTTGAACGGAACCTGTGCCTTTCCGTCTTCGTCTTTACAGAAGTGCATGGTCATCATGATCATGCGGGCAACCCAGAAGAAGATGATGTCAAAACCGGTCACCAGTACATCTGATGGGTGGAAGACTTTCAGATCTTCAGTCTGCTCAGGCCAGCCTTGAGTACCGAACGTCCATAGCGCAGACGAGAACCAGGTATCCAGTACGTCATCGTCCTGACGAAGAACCACAACCGGTGCCAGGTTGTTCTGCTCGCGAACTTCTTCTTCGCTGCGGCCAACATAAACGTTACCGTCGTTGTCGTACCAAGCAGGGATACGATGACCCCACCAAAGCTGGCGAGAGATACACCAATCCTGGATATCACGCATCCAAGAGAAGTACATGTTTTCGTACTGCTTAGGTACGAATTGGATGTCACCGTTTTCTACCGCAGCAACCGCAGGCTCTGCCAGAGGAGCAGCACGTACGTACCACTGGTCAGTTAGCATTGGCTCGATAACCACACCACCACGGTCACCGTAAGGTACCGTCAGATCGTGATCTTTGATTTCGTCCAGCAGGCCTAGCTCGTCGAATTCGGCAACGATAGCTTTACGCGCAGCAAAGCGCTCCATGCCGTGGTATTTCTCTGGCAGTTCAGTGCTGTAGGCATCGCTTGGCTCACCATTGGTAGTGAACACTTCAGCGGCGTTGCGAATATCAGCGTTGAACGTCAGGATGTTGATCATCGGCAGGCTGTGGCGCTTGCCCACTTCATAGTCGTTGAAGTCGTGCGCAGGGGTGATCTTCACACAACCTGTACCTTTTTCCATGTCGGCGTGCTCGTCACCCACGATTGGAATACGGCGGTCAACGATTGGCAGTAGGATTTCCTTGCCGATCAGATCTTTGTAACGTGGATCTTCCGGGTTTACGGCCACACCGGTATCACCCAGCATGGTTTCCGGACGAGTTGTTGCTACCACGATGTAGTCTTTGCCTTCAGCCGTTTTCACGCCGTCAGCCAGCGGGTAGCGGAAGTGCCACATGTGGCCTTTCTTGTCTTTGTTTTCAACTTCAAGATCTGAAATTGCGGTGTGCAGTTTCGGGTCCCAGTTAACCAGGCGCTTGCCGCGGTAGATCAAATCGTCTTCGAACAGGCGAACGAAAACTTCTTGAACCGCGTTGGATAGGCCGTCATCCATCGTGAAGCGCTCACGGTCCCAGTCTACAGAAGCGCCTAGGCGACGAAGCTGCTTGGTGATAGTGCCACCAGACTCGCCTTTCCACTCCCAGATTTTATCGATGAAAGCGTCACGGCCGTAGTCGTGCTTGGTCTTGCCTTCTTCGGCAGCAATCTTACGCTCCACAACCATCTGGGTCGCGATACCTGCGTGGTCGGTACCGACTTGCCATAGGGTGTTCTTGCCCTTCATGCGCTCACAGCGGATCAGGGTGTCCATGATGGTATCCTGGAACGCGTGGCCCATGTGCAGGCTACCTGTGACGTTCGGCGGTGGGATCATGATGCTGTAGGCATCTTTTGATGTGTCACCGTGAGGCTTGAAGTAACCAGCCTCTTCCCAGCGCTGATACAGCGCTTTTTCAATTGATTGTGGGTTGTATGTCTTTTCCATAGCGCTCTTAGAAGGATCTATGTGGAATTAGGGCGTCTTAGCAGCATTGGCGGTGTTGAGCTGAATACCAGCCTGGCGATATTGCTTGTAGCGTTCGCGTGCCAATTGCTTCTGTTTTTCATCGCAAGGGACGAAGTCTACCACTTGTGAGAAGGTAACGGCAAAATTTGGTGCGTCTTGTCCCAAATTAATCAGGATCCCGCGCCGTCCGCTGTGGCGCAGTCCGGGCCAGCCAATCTCGACCGGTGAACCGCCTCGGGGGCCTTCACCAATCAGGTTATGGGGCACGAAGTTATCGGGATCCAGTTGCCATAAATACTCATCTATCTGTTCTGCCTGTGTTTTGTCGGCAGCGAGGAGGTAGACTTTGTGGCCCTGGCGGTAACTCATGGCTGCTTGATGACAAGCAAAATGCAGCTGGAAGTCGTTATCCTCGGCATGTTGCTGTTCATTGATTATATAAAAAGTAGCATGAGTCATGGCGTTATACTCTATAAACGAGGGGGGCCATTTGGCCCCCCTCTAGCGTCAATGTTATTCGACGTTCTCTAGGCCGGCTCGGTTGAGCAGGAACTGGACCAGCAATGGGACCGGACGACCGGTTGCCCCTTTTGCCTTGCCACCGACCCAAGCGGTACCGGCAATATCCAGGTGCGCCCAGTTGTATTTCTTGGCAAAGCGAGACAGGAAGCAACCTGCGGTAATGGTACCCGCGCCAGGCGAGCCCAGGTTGGCCATATCGGCAAACGGGCTGTTCAGCTGCTCTTGGTACTCGTCATTCATTGGCAGACGCCACGCACGGTCACCCGCTTGCTCGGAGGCGTTGATCAGCTCGTGGGCCAGCGGGTTGTGGTTCGAAAGCAGACCACTGATATGGTTACCCAGTGCCACTACACAGGCGCCAGTCAGTGTCGCGACATCAACAACGCACTCTGGTTCGAAACGCTCAACGTAAGTCAGGGCGTCGCAAAGTACCAGGCGGCCTTCGGCATCGGTATTTAGCACTTCCACTGTCTGGCCAGACATAGTCGTCAGGATGTCACCCGGACGGTAGGCACCGCCACCCGGCATGTTTTCACAACCAGCCAGGATGCCTACTACATTGATCGGTAGGTTGAGCTTGGCCAGAGCCTTCATGGCGCCAAAGACAGTCGCCGCACCGCACATGTCGTATTTCATCTCATCCATCTGGGCAGATGGCTTGATAGAGATACCGCCGGAGTCGAAGGTCAGCCCCTTACCGATTAGGACGATTGGCTTGGCATCTGAATCCGGGTTGCCCTTGTATTCGATGACCGACATCATGGCTTCGTTTTTCGACCCTTGGCCAACGGCTAGGTATGAGGTCATGCCTAGCTCTTTCATTTCTTGCTCGCCAATGATCTTGGTACTAACGGTATCGAAATCATCAGCCAGGCGGCGGGCCTGTGAAGCCAGGTAAGCGGGGTTGGCCACGTTTGGTGGCATGTTGCCGAGATCTTTACCGGCTTTGACGCCAGAGGCGACAGCCAGGCCGTGTGAAATGGCACGTTCGCCCAGAGAAAGCTCGCGGCGGGTCGGTACATTGAAGACCAGCTTGCGCAGCGGACGGCGGGTTTCCGGCTTGTTGCTCTTGAACTGGTTGAAGGTGTACAGGCTGTCCTTGGTCGTTTCAACGGCCTGGCGGACTTTCCAGTAGGTATCGCGTCCCTTGACGTGCAGCTCGGTCAGGAAGCAGACCGCTTCCATCGAGCCGGTTTCGTTCAGGGTGCTAATGGTTTTTTTGATGATCTGCTTGTACTGGCGTTCATCAAGTTCGCGCTCTTTACCACAACCAACCAGTAATACACGCTCTGATAATACGTTTGGTACATGGTGAAGCAGCAGCATTTGGCCAGGCTTGCCTTCTAGATCACCACGGCGAAGTAGTGAGCTGATATAGCCATCGCTAATTTTGTCGAGCTGTTCGGCAATGGGAGAAAGGCGACGTGGTTCGAATACGCCAACGACGATACAGGCACTGCGCTGTTTCTCGGGGCTACCACTTTTTACACTAAACTCCATGCGTACTCCTACATCCTAATAAAGACAATTAAAGCTAAATGTTAGATAATGCCGCACTTATGTTGCTGGACCATAAATTCGGTATAGGATTAAAGTGCAGGTTAACAATTAGCCGAAAGATTAAAAAAATAACTGATTAACCGAAAAATTATAGTGATTCCAGTAAAAAAACAAGTTTTCTATGGGTAATTAAAGCGTGATTATTGTTCGGTATTTGACGCGTGAGACATTAAAAAGCCAATTTGCAGTGCTTTTTGTCCTTTTTCTTGTCTTTATCAGTCAGAAATTTATTCGCATTCTAGCTGATGCAACAGAGGGTTCCATCCCGAGTGATTTGATCGCGACCTTGCTCGGTTTATACATGCCTTCCATGGCTCTACTGATGTTACCGCTCAGTTTGTACATCGGTATTTTGCTGACTTTCGGCCGCTTGTATGCCGAAAGTGAAATTACCGTGATGAATGCCACTGGTATTGGCAATAAGTTCTTGATTCAGGCAGCGTTGTGGCTGGCGATTATCACCGGCTCGGTGGCGGCTTTCAATGCCCTGTGGCTGGCTCCGTGGTCGGTGGAAAAAACCGAGCAGTTGATGGAGCAGGTCAAGGCGGATTCTGGTCTGGATTTGTTGGTGAAAGGCCAGTTTCAGTCCGCGCCGGATGGCCAAGGGGTAGTCTTTGTTAACGATATTACCAACAGCGGCAGCCGTCTGGATAAAGTGTTCGTTGCCCAACTTTCCGCCCGCGATGCGCTGCGTCCTAGCGTGATGGTGGCAGACCGTGGTTATGTCAGCGAGCTGCCAGATGGCCGGCAGGTATTGGACTTGAAAGAGGGCACCCGCTACGAGGGGATCCCGACCCGGCTGGATTATTCCATTACCCAGTTCGATGACTACCAGGCGTTGATTGGCCAGCGGGCGGTACGGGAAAAGAGCCGGGATTGGGATGCCTTGCCGACGTTGGAGTTGATGCAGCGCCCGGAGTTGGCTGCCAAGGCCGAATTTCAGTGGCGAATGTCACTGGTGTTATGTATCCCCTTGCTGACCATGGTGGTTGTACCGCTGTCAGCGGTTAACCCGCGCCAAGGGCGCTTCGCCAAGCTGGTACCGGCAGTACTGATTTACTTGGCTTACTTCTTGGCTATCAGTGCTGCCAAGTCTGCCGTCGAAGACGGAGGGCTGCCGTCATATATTGGGCTTTGGTCAATCAATGGGGTTATTTTTGCTGTGGCGATCGCCCTTAATAGTTGGGATACCTTACCGGTGCGCAAGGTGAGAGAGAAGTTTCGGAGACGTGGCTGATGTTTAAGATTCTGGATTTATACATTGGCCGAACGCTGATTTCGACCTCGGCCCTGACTTTGTCGACCTTGGTGGGGCTATCGGCCATCATCAAGTACGTTGAACAGCTGCGTAAAGTGGGCGATGGCACTTACGACTTGTGGAAGGCATTGGCTTACGTCTTGCTAAGTATCCCGCGCGATATCGAGATGTTTTTCCCGATGGCTGTATTGCTGGGTGCACTGATTGGCCTGGGGATGCTGGCGTCGAGCTCCGAGCTGGTGGTGATGCAGGCGGCGGGCTTTTCCAAGCTGGATATTGGCTTGTCAGTTTTGAAGACAGCGGTACCGTTGATGTTGATGGTTACCTTGCTTGGTCAGTGGGGGGCGCCAGAAGCCCAGAAAGCTGCGCGTGAGCTGCGTGCCCTGTGGACCTCTGGCGGCAATATCCTCTCGGTCCAGCGTGGAGTCTGGACCAAGGATGACAATGATTTTATCTATATCGGTCGGGTTCATGAGCAGCAAGAGCTTCACGGGATCAATATCTGGCAGTTTAACGAAAAAGACGAGCTGACCCACTCCACCTTTGCTGAGTCGGCGACGTTTGAAAACGAGAAAGGCTGGCTACTTGAAGATGTCACGATAACAACTCTGGGCCGGGAGCAACAGGTCAATGAGCGCCTGCCACAGATGCACTGGCAGACTACCCTGACCCCGGATAAGCTTGCGGTTGTGACTCTCAAGCCGGAGGAGCTGTCACTCTCTGGCGTGTATGACTACAAGAACTATCTCGAGGATTCCAAGCAGGACGCGTCGCGCTATGCCTTGGCATTCTGGCGCAAGGCGCTGCAGCCTTTCTCGATTGCAGTGATGATGCTACTGGCATTGTCGTTCGTCTTTGGCCCGCTGCGTTCGGTGACCATGGGCGCGCGGGTGCTGTCTGGGGTGATCTTCGGTTTTGGCTTCTATATTTCGAATGAAGTGTTCGGGCCGATGAGCATTGTCTATCGACTTCACCCGATCATCGGAGCAATAGGCCCGAGTTTGGTGTTCCTGTTTATCACCATCTATCTGCTGCGAAGAAAGCTATAATCTCGACTAAAAAAGGCGCCATCGGCGCCTTTTTGGTATCTGTTGATTAGTCGCCTGGGTTAGTTGGCCTTTGGCAGGACAACCATTTCACAGTCGGCCATGGCATCCTGGAAAGATTGCTTGGTCTTGCTAAAAGGTGCCAGCAAGTTGCCCAGCCCAAAGGCTGACGTCGCCATACGGATCATTGCCTGTGTCGGGCGGATATTTGAGCCATCTTTGTTTTGGATGCGTAATTTCCATGCCCGCATCCCCAGGGTCTGACCTGCTTGGCACCAGAAATAGGTGAAGAAGCCAACAATCACCATGGCTAGGTAGCCGGTGTATAGCGTACCAATCACAGGGTGCATGGTCATGTAGGCACTGACATCGTCGTAGCCGCTGATGTCGACTAGGCCGATGGAGACCAGCAGTGCCATCAGGCCAATAGCCACCCCTCCGGCGAGCATTAGCACAGCGGCGATGACCAGGCTGTCATAGAGCCAGGCAGCCAGGCGGCGGAATAGGCTAGGGTATTGTTTGGTAGTGTCAACGTCCGGTTGTTTCTTCTTTTTCACAGGGATATCCAAATTAGCTAAGCTTCAAGATCTTGCGTGCAGTGTAGCAATATAACGGGTGAGGGTGAATGCTGCGGATCTTGGAAATGAGAGGCATCCCTACAGCAGTTTTGGACACGGGCACTATATTTATTGAAGTCTGTGGTCGCCAAATGCCTCGGAGCGAGGAGGGAGTGGCCATTCCCCAAATGAAAGCCTTCTTGGGCTTATTGTGATTGAGGAGCAACATTATGGCAGATAGCAATGATAACACCACGAATTGGCCAGAGTTGGCCGGTGCGCTGTATGACAAGTTGACCGAGCGCCATGCAGAGCTGACGTATGATTTTGATCACGTAGAAATTAGTGTACCCAGCGGTGCCGGCGAAAAGTCTGATCATTCTATCTGGAAGGTCAATGGCAGTATCAGTATCCGCGGCCGCAACCTCGATTGATGCTGGAGTACAATGGTGGCGTTGAGGTTGAGCTGGATGGGGAAGTCGCTCATCTCAACGCACAAGGGACGCAAATGACCCTTACGGTACCGAGCGCTGAAATGCTGTCGGCTTTGTTTGGTCTGTACCGTCGTCTCCCTGTCTCTCAGACATTATCGTATGCTCCTTTCATATCTGCCGGGCATCGGTTAGTTGTGCGAGTCCCTCATGGTGGCTCTATGGTCATTACCCGCCGGCAAAGCTGGATGCGTACTTGGCTACCTTATCAATTATCGGTGACTGAGTTAGGCTGGTGGTTACGCCAAGGGCCGCGATTTCTCTTGCAACTGTGGCGGTGATAGAGCCCGCCTTTGTGTCTTTGTGCTTAATTTATCAGCAAACGAACATCGGAAAGGCATTTTCCTGTCTTTTTCTATTGCGTTGGTGAACTAGATACGTAGAATGATTCGCATGCCCGGGTGGCGAAATTGGTAGACGCAGCGGATTCAAAATCCGCCGGTGAATAACTGTGCCGGTTCAAGTCCGGCCCCGGGCACCATTTTCAAATGACAAAGCCTCGACGAAAGTCGGGGCTTTGTTGTATCTGGCACTCGCCAATATCAAATCATCTACAGTTTGCTAAATAGGGTTGGCTCGTTATCGGGTGTCCAGTTCGGCTGCGAAATATGGGCTGCGTTGACAACATAGCGTGCACCTTTGTAGGTCACGACATCGCCCTCATCGTAGCTGACTTGACCGTACCTACTGTCCACTCTGGGGTATAGTTGCCCAAAGTGTCGAAGGTATACCCTGCCTCCTTGGCGAACTTGAGGAACTTGCGTAGTTTAGGCAGATTCTTGGTTGCCCCCATACCACGCTTGCCATCTTCGTAGAGGAAGGCATGGGTCAGTACGATCACCTTGTCGGCATGGAGCGGTGTACCGCATGGGAAGTCCTGGGTCTTTGAATTGACCGGCTCAATGGTTGTGGGGGCGCAAGCATTGTACTGTAGCAGAATACTGCTAGCGTTGTTTTATTCAGGTTCATAGTTACTCACATATAGAGGTTGGTCAAAGTATCAAATATTTATTGATATAACTGTAATAAATGCTTTGGAAATCAAATTACTTGTGATTGGTTATTTAATAGCGCTCCTTTTATTTGAAATATTCTACAAAGGTACTTTGATTATGCGGGCCATTTCTCATTACTTTTATTTTGATTTCTTTTATTTCATGGGAACTTTTATTTAAATGATGCTCTAAATGACTATCGACAAATTACTCATTTATAATGAGGTTAAATAATATTTTTGTTTTTTTATTTGGTTAGAGTGTTTTAATTCATTTTCCATTATAAATTGAGAGTGCGCTCACAATTAATGCAACCGGTTGCGCTTTAGGTTTTCATCTTATTTGTTTAGACTTTTTATAACGTTTGGAAAGCGTAAAAAAACTGGAGAGTGGGATGAAGAAGATTTTGTTATGTTGTAGCGCTGGTATGTCAACCAGCATGTTAGTTCAGAGAATGGTAAAAGCAGCGGATGAGCGTGGAATTGATTGCCAAATTGAAGCGCAAGCAGTGACAGCGTTTGAAGATGCGATACAAGTGTTTGATGTCTGCCTGCTAGGGCCGCAAGTTCGCTTTCAGCTAGAGGAACTGAGGAAGACGGCTAGTCGCTATGGTAAACCGGTTGAAGCGATTTCACCGATGGCTTACGGCATGATGAAAGGCGAGGAAGTTCTCGATCAGGCCTTGTCATTAATATCAGATTAGAGCCAAGCAAAATCAATAGAAATATACTCGGCTGTTTTAACTTGATTTTAAATAAGGGATTCTTTGTTCTCTATGTTTGTTTTTGAGAGAAGCTTAGATGAGAGAAAAGGACTGGTTATATGAAGTTTTATGATGAGGTCATGAACGTCGTCGAACAGCATATTGCTCCGTTGGCGTCGAAAGTGGGTACACAAAAACATGTACGGGCAATGCGTGATGGCTTTATTACCGCAATGCCCTTTATTATCGTGGGTAGCTTTATTTTAATATTGGCTTTCCCCCCGTTTTCCGAAGACACCCCAAATGCCTTTGCTCGTGCTTGGCTGGATTTCGCAAGCAATAACTTCGACCAAATAATGATGCCATTTAACATGTCGATGGGCATTATGACAATATTTGTGTCGCTTGGGGTTGCTTACAGTCTCGCCCGTGCTTATAACCTCGATGGTATCACCAGTGCGTGCCTTTCGCTGATGAGTTTCCTTTTGGTTGCCTCCCCAGCCAGGGACGGGGGATTACCGACTGCGCATATGGGCGGAACGGGGATTTTCACTGCAGTTTTATGTGCGTTTTTTTCGGTTGAGCTTTATCGCTTTTTGAAAAAGCACAATGTGACGCTCCGGATGCCAGAGCAAGTACCGCCAGCAATTGCTCGTTCGTTTGAAATGCTTATCCCGGTGTTGGTCGTATTCCTGACGCTGTATCCGCTGAGTCTCTTTGTCCAGGCCCAGTTTGACATGCTGATCCCGGATGCGGTCATGCAAATGTTTAAGCCGTTAGTCAGTGCTTCAAACTCTTTGCCAGCCATCATTGGTGCACTTATGCTCTCCCAACTGTTGTGGTTTGCGGGTATTCACGGTGCGGCCATTGTTGTAGGCCTGCTATCACCCATCTTCCTGACTAACATTGGCGCCAATATCGAGGCGTTCGTGGTAGGCGAGCCAATCCCAAATATTTTCACGCAGCCGTTCTGGGACTTTTACATTTTCATCGGCGGATCAGGGGCAACATTGGCGCTGGCTATTCTGATGGCGTTCAGCCGCTCGGCTCACTTGCGCAGCCTGGGTAGGATGAGTGCGGTTCCGGGCTTCTTCCAAATCAACGAACCGATCATCTTTGGTGCGCCGCTGGTGCTTAATCCGACCTTGTTTGTTCCGTTTGTTTTCGCCCCTATTTTCAATGCGGTGATTGCTTATACCGCTGTGCATATGGGCTTTGTCGGCATGGGGGTTGCCACAACCCCGTGGACAACCCCGGCGATTATCGGTGCGTCCTGGGGGAGCGGCTGGACCCTGGCCCCGGTGTTGTTGGTTATTGCCCTTATTATTGTTGACCTGTTTATCTACTTGCCGTTCTTCAAGATCTTTGAAAAGCAATTGCTCGAGCAAGAAGGTGAAACCGCTGCGGCCCAAGAGAAGGCCCCTGAGGGTGAGGGTGTTACCGCTTAATATTTACCGGGCGGCGGGAGAGCCTCCGCCTGGCTTTTAACTAAGGAGAGTTACATATGGATCAAGAAGCGGTAGTGATGAACATCATCGTCAATGCGGGCGAGGCACGCAGCTTGTGTTTTGAGGCACTGTCATTGGCAAAAAAACAAGAATTGGCCAAAGCTCGCGAACGGCTTAGACAGGCCAAGGTGTGCCTGAACCAAGCCCATCTGACCCAAACCCAGCTCATTGAAGCGGATGAAGGGGAAGGCAAAGTGAAGATGACTCTCGTAATGGTCCACGCCCAGGATCATTTGATGACAACCATTCTTGCCCACGAGATGACGATGGAAATGGTGTCATTGCATGAAAGGTTATCGTAAAAATAAGGAACGAATATGACGAAACCATCACTCAAGCTTGCGATTATCGGTGGGGGAAGCAGCTATACGCCAGAGCTGGTTGAAGGGGTGCTAAAGCGGTTAGACAGCCTGCCAGTCACGGAGATGCACTTTGTCGATATTGAAGCCGGAAGAGAAAAGCTGGAGATCATCGAGGCACTAACACGGCGCATGGTCGAAAAGTCAGGGGCGAATATCACGGTTCAGGCATCGCTGGATCGACGAGCGGCCATAACAGGTGCGGATTTTGTGATGACCCAGTTCCGGGTTGGTGGTTTGCAGGCGCGTGCGAATGATGAGCGAATTCCCCTCAAGTACGATGTGATCGGGCAGGAAACAACAGGCCCGGGTGGATTTGCGAAGGCACTGAGAACGATCCCTGTCATTTTAGATATTTGCCGAGATATTGAGGAGTTGGCTCCTAATGCATGGATGTTAAATTTCACCAACCCGGCGGGGCTGGTGACCGAAGCAATCCATAAGTACACCAATATCAAATCCATCGGCCTGTGTAATGTCCCGGTATCGATGAAGATGATGATTGCGGAGATCATGAAATGTTCGCCAGAGAGCCTGTCACTGGAGTGTGCTGGGTTGAATCACTTGGTGTGGGTGCACCGTGCTTGGCTTGACGGCAAAGAAATCACGGCTGAAGTGCTGGAAAAAATCGGTGACGGTGCGAACTTCAGCATGAACAATATCTTTGAAGAGCCATGGGATCCTGACTTTTTAAAAGCGCTGGGGGCGATCCCTTGTCCGTACCATCGTTATTTTTATCAGACTGATGCCATGCTGGCCGAAGAAAAAGAGGCCGCGCTCAACGGCGGGACTCGGGCCGAGCAGGTCAGGGAAACCGAAGCCGAGCTGTTCGAGCTATATAAAGATACCACGCTGGATCATAAACCCGAGCTGCTTGAGAAGCGTGGCGGCGCTTACTACTCTGATGCGTCATTGAACTTGGTCGATGCCATTTACAACAACCTCAACACGATCCACGTCATTAATGTTCGCAATAACGGGGCCATCACAACCCTACCGGATGATGCGGTGATCGAATGCAGTGCGGTGGTAGGGTGCTGGGGAGCTCGTCCGCTGGCGATCGGGACGCTGAGTCCGGCAATGAGTGGCTTGATCCATCAGGTCAAAGCTTATGAGCAACTGACGATCGAGGCCGCGGTCAGTGGTGACTATGACAAAGCGTTGATGGCATTGGCAAGCAACCCTCTGGTTCCGGATATCACCCGGGCCAAAGGGATACTTGATGATACGCTGCGGGTAAATCACGACTATTTGCCGAATTTTTCTGCACGCTAACTTACCTGCGACCAGTGCGGTGGCATGCCGCGCTGTTTCGCATGAGGAGGTAAATTATGCATGTCATATTTAACGCCGATGATTTTGGTTTGACGCGAGGCGTCAATCTTGGGATCGCTGATGCGTGCTATAACGGGGTAGTGCGCTCGACAACCATGATGGTTGGGGAGCTGGCGGAGACTCATGCAGTTCAACTAGCTGCCGAGAATCCTTCGTTGGCTGTCGGGCTACACCTACGGTTAACTGCCGGAGCTCCTTTAACCGTTCCCTCCTGCCTCGTGGGAAATGATGGCTACTTTTTGAATAAAGATGAGTTCTGGTTAAGGCGGGATTTTAATGAGCAACAGGTGGCCGATGAGGTAACAGCACAGATTGAGTGTTTTTTGGCTACGGGGTTACCGCTTAGCCATATCGACAGTCACCACCATACGCATATGCACCCCAAGCTATTGCCTGTTATCGAGGATGTTGTTGGCAGCTATCAGGTACCGCTCCGGGCTTCGAGTTCGTTTAGCGGACGTAGTTATGCCTTCAACAAGGACTTCTATAGCGATGCCCCGAAGCTTGATGATCTGTTGGCGATTATTGATCAGCACCGTGGGCAGTGCGAGGTGCTAGAGATTATGTGCCATCCGGCCTATGTCGATCAGCCTTTACTCGAATCTAGTAGCTATGTGCTGCCAAGGGCGAAGGAATTAGAGATCTTGACGGACGATAGGCTGGGTGAAGCACTGGAACGGTGGGAGGTGACCGTCAGTAATTTCAATGTTCTTAAGTAACTTGCAGTTAGAGCGGCGAGGGAGCAATAAAAATAATAGTTGCTGCCAGTAGTGCATTATTCCCCCTCTGTATATGAACCGATGCATTCTACTGGCAGCTTGCTATATGTTGAGATCTGAATATTAAAACGCTCGTTAATCACTTCATGTACCAATTAAATCACTTTATAGTCGCTAGCGAGATATGATGAACCAATAATATGGTTGGAAAATAATGGTGAAGGAGGAGAGGCAACTGCCATGGCAAGTATAAAAGATGTTGCAGCATTGGCTGGTGTCCACCGCTCGACAGTATCGCGGATCATAAATGGAGAAGGTGTCTTTCGTTCCGATACCAAAAGGAAAGTCGAGCAGGCAATGGCAGAGCTAAACTATCGGCCAAGTGCGATTGCCCGTTCGTTGGCGACAGCTTCATCCAATATGACTGGTTTGCTTGTCACCTATTACACAGGTGGATTCTTTGGCCAAATGATGGAGCAGGTACAGGCAGAACTGGATTTGCACAAAAAGTTTCTGATCACCGCTCAAGGACACCACAGCGCAGAAGGTGAGCGGGAAGCGATTCGCCGGTTCCATGCCCTCCGGTGTGAAGGATATGTCCTGAATAGTCGCCATTTGAGTGACGATGAATTGAGGGAGCTTGCTCAGGAATCTACTCCGTTTGTGATTCTGGACCGGGTGGTTGAAGGCTTGGAGTCTCGCTGCATTACTTTTGATCATACTCTAGCGGCAAAAATGGCGGTGGAGCATTTGATAGAGCAGGGGCATCGCCACATTGGTTGTATCACCGGTCCTATAAGTCGTCCAAGCAGCCACCTCCGCCTACAAGGTTATAAAGAAGCTTTGCACCAATCGGCGATTAGTTTTGAACCTGCGTTTTGTGCTGAGGGAGACTACGGCAGAAAAAGTGGTTATTTAGCGGCGGAGCAACTCCATCGCTCTGCACCATCAATGACGGCATTGTTTTCATGTAGTGAGGAAATGACCCAGGGGGCATTGCAATATTTCCATGAGCATAATGTAAAACTGCCGCAACAACTATCCTTGATAAGTTTTGACAGTATTGAGCTTTGTGCTGCGCTTTATCCGCAGGTGTCGTCGGTTCACTTTCCTATTAGTCAAATGGCTCAAACCGCCGTTGAACTACTGATGTGTCAACTCAACCAAACGGAATGCTCTATCACGAAGCACTTTGTACCGGAGTTACGCCTACGACAGAGTATAAATAAACAGGCTATCCCTGAAGTATGATTTCTGATGCTCTCAAGTAATTGATGAGGATCTACTCAACAAAGAAATGATGCCATAAGCTGGTGGTGCTGTTTTGAACGTATTGATTGCGTACTATGCACCTGCAGGGTGGTTTTGATAAGATAGAAAAAAATGATTGTCTATCAGGCTGATATACGTATAATGAGCCGCATCTGCCCGGGTGGCGAAATTGGTAGACGCAGCGGATTCAAAATCCGCCGGTGAATAACTGTGCCGGTTCAAGTCCGGCCCCGGGCACCAATTTCAAACAACAAAGCCTCGACGAAAGTCGGGGCTTTGTTGTATCTGCGCCTTGCAATGTTGACTGGCACTCATCACTCATTCTCTAGCCTACCTCTATATCGGCATCATCCTGTTTTGTTCTGTTAAGCGGTTAGCCATTGCATATAGGGCAAGCGGTCGTTTAGTTCACGTCGGTTGAAGTGGTTTTTTAACTATGACTGTGTCTGAAGGCGGATCGCCATATGTTTATCGCTGAGTAGCTAGCTCTCACAGCCATTAAATCTTGGTGAATGCGAATGGCTTGTAGTAAAAACACGCGCAAAACTGAGTCTTTGTTTGTTTATTGAGCGCTTGGTTGGCTTGAGTGAAATAAATGCATTTTTGCTATTGCCAATGTGATCGAAGTCTCTATAATGCCACCTCACCGACACGGAGCGCGGCGAGTTAAGCCGGCAACGTAGCGGATTGTTCTTTAACAATTTGACCATGCAATCTGTGTGGGCACTCGTGAAATGATAGTCAACAAAAGAATTATCAATGAAACTGAGTGACCAATACGAAATA